>JABSRX010000012.1 GCA_013214695.1 Rhizobiaceae bacterium
AGGGCTTCTTTTCCATTCAGCGCACCTGTCCCACCTGCCATGGTCGTGGCGAAGTAATCACTGATCCCTGTGGCGCCTGCAACGGTACCGGTACGACGGAACAGGAAAAGACCCTGTCGGTGAATGTGCCTGCCGGCATCGAAGATGGCACCCGCATCCGTCTTGCCGGTGAGGGTGAAGCCGGAAGCCGTGGCGGCCCTCAAGGCGATCTCTACATTTTTCTGTCCATCCGTCCCCACGAATTCTTCCAGCGCGACGGCGCCGATATCTACTGCCGGGTGCCCATTTCAATGACCACCGCAGCGCTCGGCGGTCAGTTTGAAGTCGGCACCGTCGATGGTGGCAAAACCCGGGTGAAGGTCCCCGAAGGCACCCAAAACGGCAAACAGTTCCGCCTGCGCTCCAAGGGCATGCCCGTCATGCGTTCCAGTCAGGTTGGCGACATGTATATTCAGGTTGCGATCGAGACACCTTCCAACCTGTCCAAGCGCCAGCGCGAATTGCTCAGCGAATTTGAACAGTTGAGTTCTGAAGAGAACTCTCCCGAATCAACCGGCTTCTTTGCCCGCATGAAGGGCTTCTTTGACGGCCTGTCAGAATAGAGATTTCAGATGTCCAATCCCAAAATCATCGTCATCCCAGGTTCAGCCAGAACCGGGTCCCACAATGCGCGCCTCGGCGCGGTGATTGCCAAACAGTTGAATCAGATGGGCGCTGACGCCCAGGTCATCTCCCTGGCCGACTATCCGATGCCGATCCTCAATCAGGACGATGAAAAAGAATCCGGCGCCCCAGAAAATGCCCGCAAGCTGGCTGCGTTGATCGGCGAGCATCAGGGCGTTGTTCTCGTCAATCCAGAATATAACGGGTCCTTCACCGCCCTGATGAAGAACACGCTGGACTGGCTGTCCCGCGATGTTGGCTTGAAGGTATTTCAAAACCGCGTCTTCGCCTTGGCCGCCTGTTCGCCCGGCATGCTGGGTGGCATTCGCGTATTGTCCCATGCACGTGACAACCTGGTCAGCGTTGGCGCGGACATGGTGACTGCTCAATTGGCCGTCGGTGGGGCCAACGATGCTTTTGGGGACGACGACACACTGACCAACGAACGCGCCAGCGGCCTCTTGCAAACAATGTGCGCAGGCCTGATAGAAAGGGCGCGCACGTATCAATAACAAGGAGACTAAATGGCCGACCCAAGATTGATTGTCGGACTGGATGTGCCGTCTGTTGTTCAGGCCCGCCAGATCGTTGATGAACTGGGGGACGCAGTCTCCTTTTACAAAATCGGCCATCAACTGGCCTTTGCCCCAGAAGCCGAAAACGGCCTGCATCTAGCCAAGCAACTGGTGGCCGAAGGCAAACAGGTCTTCCTCGACCTGAAACTTCTCGACATCGACAACACGGTATCCAACGGCGTCAAGAGCGTGGCGGCGATGGGCGTTACCATGTTGACCATTCATGCCTATCCGAAAGCCATGCGCGCAGCCGTCGAGGCGGTTGCTGCAAGCGGTACCGATCTGACTCTGCTGGGCGTAACGGTGCTCACGTCAATGGACGACAACGACATGAAAGAAGCCGGCTACGGCATGTCAGCCGCAGATCTTGTGCATCTGCGCGCCAAACAGGCCAAGGAAGCGGGCATGGGCGGCATCGTTGCTTCAGCGATGGAGGCTTCAGCCATTCGATCAATCGTTGGCGATGGCATGGCGGTCGTCACGCCAGGCATCCGACCAACCGGTGCTGACCACGGCGACCAGAAACGTGTCATGACCCCCGCAGACGCGCTCAATGCCGGTGCCTCGCATCTTGTCGTGGCCCGTCCGATTGTGGCAGCCTCCAATCCAAGAGCGGCCGCAGAGGCCATTACAGCCGAAATGGCACACGTCTAGAAAGGGTTGCGCAAATGGCAAAGGGTTATTGGATTGCACGGGTGGATATCAGGGACCCGGATGGCTATCCCGATTACGTCAATACCGCCAGACCCGCCTTTGAGCGCCACGGCGCCAAATTCCTCGCCCGAGGCGGAGAAACCCACTCCCTTGAAGGCGACAATCGTGCCCGCAATGTTGTCATTGAGTTCCCCAGCGTCCAGGACGCGTTGGACTGTTACAACTCAGCGGAATACCAGGCGGCGGTCAAAATAAGGCAAAATGTTGCCGATTCCGAACTGATCATTGTTGAAGGGGTCGAATGATGGCCAAGGGATATTGGATCGGTCGGGTCGATGTCGCCGACCTGGAAGCCTACAAAAAATACGTTGCGGGCAATGCCGAAGCTCTGAACAAATACGGTGGCCGCTTTCTGATCCGTGGCGGTCAATTTGAAAACCCCGAGGGAAGCGCACGGTCCCGCAATGTCGTGATCGAATTCGACAGCTATCAAACGGCACTCGACTGCTATAATAGTGAAGAATATCAAAAGGTTATACCTCTTCGCGCCGCAAATGGCGTATCGGAAGGCGACATCGTGATCATCGAAGGCTACGATCCGGCCTAGCCGATCGGTGCGGATAGGCGCCCTCTTTTTTGGCATTTGTACCTCTTGGATAAAAAGCTGCGGCCAACCTTTTTGGTCGCCCTTTTTCGTGCGCTTATCAGCGCTCAAGCGCCTTCCAAGGTGGTTCGTTAAGAAATGTAAAGTTCGGCAGATTTTCTTGAAATCAGCCCACCCATCCCTACCTCAAAGTCAAGCGGTGGTCAGAAGAACAGTACCCCGCACAACCAACTGAGAGGGTTCTCTTTATGACACAAGCACTCATTCGTCCGGCCTGGACGCCAGTCACCATCGCTATGATGATCATCGGATTCATGATCTTCTGGCCTCTGGGGCTCGCTATGATTGCCTACATCATCTGGGGTGACCGACTGGATCAGTTTAAGTCCGACGTAAACAACGCCACAGAAAAGGCTTCCTGCATGTTCAAGCGCAAAGAAACTTCCTTCAAACCTCACGGTCGCACAGGCAACGTTGCCTTTGACGACTGGCGCGAAGCGGAGCTGAAGCGTCTGCACGAAGAGCGCATGAAGCTCGATGCGATGCGCGCAGAATTCGACGACTATGCCCGCGAATTGCGCCGCGCCAAGGACGAAGCCGAGTTCAAAGGCTTTATGGCCGAAAGGGCAAAGCGTGCGGAACAGGATGTCGAGGCGGACAACGCCAAAGACATTACCGATACCGCTGCGATGAAGCCTAAGAAGGTCAAGAAGTCCGGTGGAAAGACTGTCCCAGGCGTCTGATCTTCAGATCCCCTGATACCAAGCCAAGGGCCCGCCAAAAGGTGGGCCTTTTTGTTTCGCTAGTTGAAACCGAATCGTCTACAATTCTAAAATGTTTTCACTGCTCAAAAAACGTCCTCCGGCAAAGGCTGGCAAAAGCGAACGCTGGACTTTGCTGGAGCTTGACGGTCGGCAGGTGGACGTGCGGATTTTGGAAAACCCGCGCACCACGCGGCTGACGCTGCGGTTGGTGCCTGCAGCCAAGGCGCAGGAAAGCCTCAAAGTGACGGTCCCGCCCGGCACACCGGAACACGAGATCGACGACTTCCTGCAGCGCAATCGAGCCTGGGCAGCGGCACGCATTTCGCGGCTTCCAGAAGTGACCAAGATCTGCGACGGCGCCATCATTCCGCTGCGCGGCACGCCGCACCGCATCCTGCATTCAGGCATCGGTCGCGGCATTGTCTCCATTGGCATGGAGGACGATGGCCCGGTTATCCGCGTGTTCGGCGATCCCAAATTCACCGGCCGCAAGGTGACCGACTTTCTCAAGCGCCAGGCCCGTCAGGATCTGACCAAGGCAGTTAACCAACATGCCAAGTCCCTGGGTGTGAAACCGAAGTCGATCACCCTGCGCGATACGACCTCCCGTTGGGGCTCGTGTTCATCATCAGGGGCGCTCAATTTCAGCTGGCGCATCATCCTTGCGCCACCCGAAGTGCTGGATTATTTGGCCGCCCATGAGGTGGCCCATTTGCGCGAAATGAATCACTCTGATCGGTTTTGGGCCTTGGTGGAAGACATCTGCCCTGACATGAACACCCACAAGGCCTGGCTGCGCAGCCATGGCAGCAAGCTGCATGCCGTGATTGCCGCATAGACTCGCGCGGCTTTTTCTGGCATCGCCATTCCATGATTGACGCAATGAAAATCTGTGGCCTGTCCACGCCGGAATCCGTTGACGCTGCCGTGCAAGGGGGCGCGACGCATCTGGGGTTTATTTTCTTTGCCAAAAGCCCGCGCAATGTGTCCGCACAGCAGGCAGCGCCGCTCGCGGCCAGAGCGCAAAGCGCCAAAACCGTTGCGGTTTCGGTCGATGCCGAAGACGGGTTTATGGAAGATATCGTCACGACGATGAAGCCAAACATGCTGCAATTGCACGGCTCGGAAACACCGCAGCGGATTGTCGACCTGAAAAACAAATATGAGCTGCCCGTCATCAAAGCCCTGTCCATTCGCGACTCAGCGGACCTTGATAAAATTGCCACTTATGCGGACTGCGTCGATATGCTGCTGCTGGATGCCAAACCGCCAGCCGGATCAGATTTGCCCGGCGGCAATGGCGTGAGCTTCGATTGGTCCATCCTCAACGATTTGCACGGCGATATTCCCATTCTTTTGAGCGGCGGAATCGATATCTCCAATATCGATGAAGCTGTCGCCATTGTTCGCGACACCGGAAACGGCGTCACCGGTCTTGATCTTTCATCTGGTGTTGAGAGCGCTCCCGGTGTTAAAGACATCGCAAAAATCGACGCGATTTTGGCAAGGGCATTTTCGGCCACCTGAAAACAACAACTGAGAAAGTAAGCTGCGATGAGTATGCAAGCTCCTAATTCGTTCAAAATGGGCCCCGACAACGAGGGGCAGTTCGGTATCTTTGGTGGCCGCTTTGTGGCCGAGACCTTGATGCCCAACATTCTGGAACTGGATGAGGCCTATAAGGCGGCCAAGAAGGATCCGGAATTCCTGAGCGAACTGGCTTACCTCAACAAACACTATACCGGCCGTCCAAGCCCGCTTTATTTTGCAGAGCGTTTGACCGCCCATCTCGGTGGCGCGAAAGTCTACTTCAAGCGCGACGAGCTCAACCACACCGGTAGCCACAAGATCAACAACTGCCTGGGTCAGATCCTGTTGGCGAAGCGCATGGGCAAAACCCGCCTGATCGCCGAGACAGGTGCCGGTCAGCACGGTGTTGCCGCCGCCACTGTGGCTGCACGGTTTGGCTATCCCTGCCTGGTCTATATGGGCGCCAAGGACGTTGGTCGTCAGTCCCCGAACGTGTTCCGCATGAAGCTGCTGGGCGCCGAAATCGAAGCCGTCACGGCGGGTGCAGGCACGCTGAAAGATGCGATGAACGAAGCGCTGCGCGACTGGGTAACCAATGTGAAGGACACCTACTACCTGATCGGCACGGCTGCCGGTCCCCACCCCTATCCGGAATTGGTCCGCGACTTCCAGTCCGTGATTGGCAAAGAAGCCCGCGAACAGATCCAGGAAATGGAAGGCCGTTTGCCCGACATGATCATCGCCTCCGTTGGCGGTGGCTCCAATGCGATTGGTCTGTTCCATCCGTTCCTCGACGATGACGGTGTTCAGATTGTTGGCGTCGAAGCCGGTGGTCTGGGTCTCGAGGGAGATCAGCACTGCGCCTCTTTGACCGCCGGTCGTCCCGGCGTGCTGCACGGCAACCGCACCTATCTGTTGCAGGATCCGGAAGGACAGATTGAAGAGGGTGCCTCAATTTCGGCGGGTCTCGACTATCCTGGCATTGGTCCTGAGCATTCCTGGCTGAAAGATACCGGCCGCTGCGAATATGTGCCCATCATGGACGATGAAGCTCTGGACGCCTTCCAGGTCTTGTGCCGCACAGAAGGCATCATCCCGGCATTGGAACCCAGCCACGCTCTGGCCGAAGTCATCAAGCGCGCTCCGCAGATGGACAAGGACCAGATCATCATCATGAACCTGTGCGGCCGTGGCGACAAAGACGTCCACACCGTCGGCGCAGCGCTTGGCATGGAGCTCTAAGTCAATGACACAGCGTATGACCGACCGTTTCGCCAAACTGGCGGAAGAAAATCGCCCGGCCTTCGTCACCTATTTTATGGGTGGTGATCCCGACTATGACTCCTCGCTGGCGATCATGAAGGGTCTGCCAGCGGCGGGTGCCGACATCATCGAACTGGGCATGCCGTTTTCGGATCCAATGGCAGATGGACCTTCCATCCAGGCCGCCGGACTGCGCTCTCTAAAGGGCGGGCACAATCTGCCAAAATGCTTTGAAATGGTGCGCGCCTTTCGTGAGGACGACAATGAAACGCCAATCGTGGTGATGGGTTACTACAACCCGATTTACCAATACGGGCCCGAAAAGTTTCTGGACGACGCCAAGGAAGCCGGCATCGATGGCATGATCGTTGTCGACCTGCCACCGGAAATGGACGAGGAATTGTGCATACCGGCTCTCGCCAAAGGGTTGAACTTCATCCGTTTGGCGACGCCGACGACCGATGAAAAGCGCTTGCCAAAGGTGCTCTCCAACACCTCTGGATTTGTCTATTACGTATCGATCACCGGCATCACCGGCGCTGCCGCCCCCGAGCCGGACCAGGTCGCCGCGTCAGTTGCGCATATCAAGGCAAAAACAGATTTGCCGATTTGCGTCGGCTTTGGCGTGCGCACAGCGGAACAGGCTTCTGCCATTGGAAGGGCTGCCGACGGGGTGGTCGTTGGCTCTGCAATCGTCTCCGCCATTGCAGACAGTCTGGATGATGGCCAGGCGAGCGCCACAACAGTCAGCAGCGCCCTGGACATCGTTTCTTCGATTGCCGAAGGCGTTCGTTCAGCCCGGGATTGAAGTTGAAACAACTCCCGTCTATGAAGCGGCCGGGGCGAAATATGCGCAAAAAATTGGCTTTTCCGCCCCGCCATAGCCATAATGACTCCCAATATGACAGTTTCGTCAACGTTTGACCTCGAGGCCGATTCATGAACTGGATTACCGATTACGTCCGTCCAAAACTCGATTTTCTGAGCCGCAAGGAATTGCCGGAAAATCTCTGGATCAAGGATCCCGAATCCGGTGAAATGATCTTTCACACGGATCTGGAAGCCAATCAGTTTGTCGTTCCCTCTTCCGGCTACCACCTGGCCATCCGTGCCAAGGAACGGTTGAAATTCCTGTTCGATGACGGCGAGTACGAGGTCTTCCCACAGCCAGAAGTGGCCATTGATCCGCTGAAATTCCGCGACGAGCGCCGCTATACAGACAAGCTGAAAGAAAACCGATCCAAGACGGGCGCCGATGACACAATCCACGCTGGCGTTGGCAAAATCCACGGCCAGGACGTCACCGCCTGTGTGCAAGACTTCAAATTCATGGGCGGATCGCTTGGCATGGCCGCCGGCGAAGCCATCATTTCTTCGATGGAACAGGCGGTTCAGCGCAAAACGCCGTTCATCATGTTTGCCGCCTCCGGTGGCGCGCGCATGCAGGAAGGCATCCTGTCGCTGATGCAATTGCCCCGCACAACGGTTGCCGTGCAGATGCTGCGCGAAGCGGGCCTGCCCTACATCGTTGTTCTGACCAATCCGACGACCGGGGGTGTGTCAGCCTCCTATGCCATGCTCGGTGACATTCACATTGCCGAACCGGGCGCGCTGATTGGATTTGCCGGTCCACGCGTCATCAAGCAAACGATTCGCGAAAATCTGCCGGAAGGTTTCCAGCGGTCCGAATATCTTCTGGAACACGGCATGGTCGACATGGTTGTGCCGCGCACTGAGATGAAGGACACGATTTCCAACATTCTCAGCATTCTGATGAAGCAGGAATCCACCGCCCCGGCAGCCAAGGCCGAAACCGAAGAAGCCGATGCCAGCGAAGAAGCTGCGGTTGAAGCAGACGCGCCTGAGGCACAGGCTGCCGAAAAGCAGATCGCCGAAGAGAAACCCGCCAAGGCTGATAAAGCAACGCCTGGCGATGGGGCGATTGACATCAAGCCTGCAACCGCCTGACCAACTGGCGGAACAGAGCGCCATGACCCTGCAGGAAACCGCGACGCCGACAGCCGCGGAACGAATTGAAACGTTGATGCAGATCCATCCCAAGGGTTTCGACCTGTCCCTTGGGCGCATTCGGGATCTGCTGGAAAAACTCGACAACCCACAGGACAGGTTGCCACCTGTCATCCATGTGGCCGGCACCAATGGCAAAGGCTCTACCATTGCTTTCACCCGAGCCATTCTTGAGGCGGCTGGGCTGCGTGTCCATGTCGATACCTCACCGCATCTGGTCAATTGGCACGAACGCTTTCGCATTGCCGGCACACTCGTCGAAGACGCCGTGCTGTCACACGCCATTGACCGGGTTGCCAGGGCCAACAACAACCAACCGATCACCGTCTTTGAGATACTGACCGCGGTGGCTTTCCTGCTGTTCAGCGAGCATCCGGCGGACGCTTGTCTGGTAGAAGTGGGTTTGGGCGGACGCTTTGATTCCACCAATGTCATCGACAAGACCGACATATCGGTGATCACACCGGTCTCCCTCGACCACGAAGCCTTTCTCGGCGACACTCTGGCAAAGATTGCCTTTGAAAAGGCCGGCATCATCAAACCGGGCGTCCCTGTCATCGTCGGACAGCAGGAAGATGAAGCGCTCGATGTGATCATCCGCCAGGCGGCGCGCAACCGGGCCACCACACAAATTGCCAGTCAGTCCTATTCTGCCCTGCGCGAAAATGGCCGTCTGGTCTATCAGGACGAACATGCGCTGCTTGATCTCGCCCTGCCCAGATTGGCCGGGGAACATCAGATTGATAACGCCGCAACGGCCATTGCCGCCAGTCGGCTGTTTTGCGAGATCCGCAATTTCCGACTGACCAATGCAATGATCGAGAAAGGGCTGCAAGCCGCCCAGTGGCCCGCCCGCATGCAGCATCTCACCTATGGTGTGCTGATCGAGGCGATCCCCGAAACCTGCGATGTCTGGCTCGATGGCGGACACAATCCCAGCGCCGGAGCAATGGCAGCCCAGTTCCTCAGTGATCTCGAGGAGCGCGATCCGCGGCCGTTGACGATGATCTGCGGCATGTTGAACACCAAGGACACCAGCGGATATTTTGCCCAATTCGAAACCATTGCCGAGCGGGTGATCACCGTGCCGGTTTTGTCCAGCGATGCAGGCGTCGACCCGGAAACTCTCGCGGATCAGGCCGAAAGTGCGGGATTGCCAGCCGTCGCGGCACCCTCTTTGAAACAAGCCCTGCATATGGTCGATGGTTCAGAACCCAATCGGATCCTGATTTGCGGTTCGCTTTATCTGGCGGGTGATATGCTGGAGCAGAACGGCACCCCTCCGACTTAAGCTTTGGGCGCAGGTCTCAGATGCAGCTGATAGGCCGCTCATATATAAGACTTGACGAATACGTGGGTGTCCCCGAATATCGATTTGGGGACAAACTGTAAGTAATGAATAATGGACTCTCTCTCCCAAATTCCCCTTTTCCAGGGTGTGGACGACGCAACGATTGAACGTCAATCGATGCGGTGCGCCTGGCGCAGCTACGAAGAAAACGAGCTGATCATCGATTATGAAGACGACACACGTGATGTGCGCTTCATCATTGATGGCAAAGTACGGATCATCCTGCGCATTGCCACCGGCAAGGAAGTCATCCTGACAGAAATGCGTGAGGGCGAGTTTTTCGGTGAGATCGCGGCGATTGATGAAGAGGGCCGTTCGGCCAATGTTACGGCACTGAACCGCACACGAATATGCGCCATGCCGCAATCGGTGTTTATTGAAATGGTCGAGACCCAGCCATCGGTCAACCGCGCCGTCATGAAGACGCTCGCAACCCGTTGCCGCAATCTGAATTCCAGACTGGCCGAGCATTGCTTCCTGCAGACCAAGCATCGCCTTTATACCGAATTGCTGCGCCTGTCTCGGCCGCGGCTTGGACATGAAGGCCAGCGCTCGATTTCACCACCGCCGACTCAGAAGGATCTGGCGTCCCGCATCGGCACGCGCCGCGAAGTGGTGTCCCGGGAGATTGCCAATTTGAAGCGCAACCGCATCGTCGACAAGACGACTGGCGCCCTTGTGCTGTGCGATCTGCCCAAACTGAACGCCTTGATCTCAGCAGGCTGGGCCGAAGCCGAATAGCGCGCCAGAGCCGGACACCCCGAGCTGGTCGAATTTCTGCTATCATTCCCGCTCGGCCAGGCGTAAAGCTCGGCGATGAACCGCACGGCCTTGTTTCTCATTCTGATCGCCTTTGGCACCCTTTGGGGTCTGACCATACCTTTGACCAAGGTTGTGGTGTCGACGGGTCATCACCCCTTTGGGCTGATCTTCTGGCAGTTCCTGCTGTCCGCTGCAGTGCTGTTTGTCCTGATCAAGTTGCGCCGCTCCAGGGTGGTTGTTGATCGGTCCCATATCCTGTTCTTCACGGTCATTGCCTTCACCGGTACATTGCTGCCGAATACCGCGTCTTATTTCGCCGCCTTCCATCTGCCAGCCGGTGTCATGGCACTGGTGATCGCTCTGGTGCCCATGTGTTCGCTGCTGGTCGCACTGGTTCTGCGCCTGGAAAAATTTCAGGTAAGACGCCTGGCGGGTGTCGTGCTGGGCGGCACGGCGATCGCCCTGTTGGTTCTCCCCGACACCAGCCTGCCCGACCCCAGCAAGGCAATTTTTGTCTTGGTCGCGCTGATTGCCCCGATGTTCTACGGCATTGAAGGCAATTATCTTGCCCTCAAACAACCCGGTGATACCGGACCGGTTGCCACGCTGTTTGGCGCCTCGGTCGTCGGAGCCATCGTATCGCTCCCCCTGACGCTGATCAGCGGCACATTCATCAATCCGTTCGAATCGGGAATCGGCACATCCGAACTGGCACTGATGACCACCATCAGTCTGCATATCATCGCCTATGTGGGATATATCTGGATGGTCGATCAGGCGGGACCGGTGTTTTCAGCGCAGATCGCCTACATCGTCACACCAGCCGGCATCCTGCTGTCGATCCTGCTGCTCGGCGAACAACCGTCTGCCTTCATCTGGATTGCCCTGATTATTCTCCTGGTTGGCCTGTTCCTGGTTCAACCGAGACAAAAAAACCGCGGTTGATTTCCACTGCAATCGGTTTCATCGGTCAAATTGCCTTCTGACCAGTCGACGCGCTGCTGGCGAACTGCTACGAAACGGACTTCGTCTTCCTCAGATACATTGGTCTCATGTCGCTCAATTTCGGTCGCACTCAACTGGCCATTCCCGGGCCGTCCATCATTCCAGAACGCGTCCTTAACGCCATGCATCGGCCCTCGCCGAACATTTACCACGGTGAACTGGTGGACATGGTCGATACGCTGTTTCCCGACCTGAAGGCCGTCGCCCGCACCAAACATCATGCAGCGATCTACATTGCCAACGGCCATGGAGCCTGGGAAGCGGCGCTCGCCAACACACTGAATCGTGGCGACAAGGTTCTGGTCATCACAACCGGTCGGTTTGGCGAAGGCTGGGCTGCCCTGGCGCGCACCATGGGGATCGAGACCCAGATTCTCGACTTCGGCCTTCAGTCAGACGCCGATCCTGAAAAACTTGAAGAAGCACTGCGCGCCGATACAAACAAAGAAATCAAGGCGGTTATGACCGTCCATGTCGACACGGCCACTTCCGTGCTCAACGATGTCCCCGCACTGCGCAAGGCCATCGACAATGCCGGCCACGACGCCCTGTTCATGGTCGACTGCATCGCGTCTTTGGGCTGCGACCAGTTCGAAATGGACGACTGGGGTGTCGATGTCATGATGACTGGATGCCAAAAGGGCCTGATGACACCAGCGGGCATGTCCTTCGTCTATTTCAATGACAAGGCGGCTGCAGCGCGTGAAACCGCCAGCCCCAGCTTCTACTGGGACTGGACGCCACGCGCCAACCCGGACGTCTTCTATCAGCAGTTTGGCGGCACAGCGCCCACCCACCATCTCTATGGATTGCGTGAAGCGTTGAACATCATCGTGCACGAAGAGGGCATCGAGGCCGTCTGGAAACGCCATGCCACCATAGCCAAGGCCATTTGGGCTGCCGTGGACACCTGGGGCGGCGGCGACAGCAATGGTGACAAATCGAATGTGCCGCTGATGCATCACAACATTGCCGATCCGGCCAAACGCTCAACCGCCGTCTCAGCAATCACGACGGCGCCAGGCATTGCCGGCAAGGTGCGCGACTGGTGCGAAAACGAAGCTGGCATCACATTGGGCATTGGCCTGGGTCTCGCCGAACCCGGCACACCACAATGGGATCAACAGTTCCGGATCGGACATATGGGCCACCAGAACGTTGCCATGACCATGGCCGTGCTGGGCTCCATTGAAACGGCCCTAATCGCCAGCGGTGCGGAACCAGGCAGCGGAGCGCTGACCGCCGCAGCCAAGATTTTGGCCGCTCACTAGCGCTCTCGGCTCGCTTCGCAGATGCGATTGAAGCGTCAGGCTCCTTGACTCTGACGCTGCAGGCTGTATGAAAGCGCCAGATTTGAGTGTCTCAAATGCACACCTGATCTGTATCCATCAACCAGACTGGCAAAAAGGTGCTTGTTGTCAAGGTCTTACCCGCGTGCTGGCAACAGCCCGGGACTGAAAATTCGGCCATCGACATCAAAGCACGGCTTGAACACAAAGGAAAAAACGATGTTCGCAGTCATTAAAACAGGCGGAAAACAGTATTCTGTTGCTGCCGACGACCAGCTCAAGGTCGAAAAGATCGCCGGTGAGCCCGGTGACATGATCGAAATCAACGAAGTTCTGATGGTTGGCAACACCGTCGGCACCCCGCTTGTCGAGGGCGCCATGGTCACTGCTGAAATCCTCGAACAGGGCCGCTCCCGCAAGGTTATCGCCTTCAAGAAGCGTCGCCGCCAGAACTCACGCCGCACCATTGGCCACCGCCAGCACTACACCATGCTGCAGATCAGCGAGATCCTGACAGACGGTGCCAAGCCTTCCAAAAAGGCCGGTGCAGCAAAGGCTGCCAAAAAAGAGGCACCAGCCAAAGAAGCCAAAGCTGACAAGAAGGAAGCTGCGCCAAAGACTGAGGCTCCAAAGGCCGAAAAGAAAGAAGCCGCTCCTAAGAAGGAAGAAAAGGCTGAAGCACCATCGGCAGCTGCTCCGCTGTTCACCGCGCCAAAGGACGGTGCCAAGGACAAGCTGACCGACATCAAGGGCATTGGCCCGGTTGCTGAGAAGCAGCTCAACGAGCAGGGCATCACCACCTTTGCTCAGATCGCCGCTTTGACAGACGAAGATATTGTCAAAGTAGATGAATATATGCCATTTAGTGCTGACCAGATTAACGACTGGAAAGCTCAGGCTGCAGAAAAGGCTAAAGGCTAGTCCGCCCGGACGCCTTTTGAAGGAGAAAAGACATGGCACATAAAAAAGCCGGTGGCTCATCCAGAAACGGTCGCGATTCCGCAGGACGTCGTCTTGGCGTCAAGAAGTTTGGCGGCGAAGCCGTGATTCCAGGTAACATCATTGTACGTCAGCGCGGTACCAAGTGGCACCCAGGCGCTAATGTCGGCATGGGTAAAGACCATACTCTGTTTGCGCTGACCGAAGGCAAAGTGTCTTTTGCGACCAAAGCCAATAAGCGCACCTATGTATCCGTGATGCCGATTGCGGAGGCTGCCGAATAACCGGATAAAAAGTTTCATCCGGTGGCTCAAAACCCCGGATGTCAAAAAACAGACATTATAAAAGGGGAGACGGGTCACCATCTCCCCTTTTTGATTCTGAACAAAGTCACGGATGAGAAAAGGGCAAACCGACGAAAAGAAGGAATGCCAAAATGGATATTCTCGTCACCAGACGTTTGACCTTGAGACCCCCTTTGGATGTGGACGCAGAGGCGATTACCGCCGGCCTGCAGGATGCCAACGTGTCCCGCATGCTGTCCAACGTGCCCAATCCATATACCGTGGTGGAAGCCAATAAGTGGATCAAGAAGACTCAGAACGCCAAGGACGACCTCTATTTGAGCATTTATCGTCACAAGTTTCTGGGGGTGGTCTCGATCCGCAAAGATGAAGACGGGATTCCGAACCTGGGATACTGGCTGGAGCAATCCGCTTGGGGCCAGGGCTTCATGAGCGAAGCCGCCCGCGCTGCGGTGTCTCACGCTTTCCGCAAGTTCGGTCACGACCACATTGTCTCCGGCGCCTATGAAGACAACCGGGCATCGATGACCATTCTGGAAAAGCTCGGCTTTGAACCCGATCGAGCAATCGTGGACCACAACCCGACCCGCAAATGCGAAGTCACCTGCAACAAAGCTGTGTTAACCCGTGAGCGGTTCGAATCCCTGTTTGGGTCATTGGACACCAGCGCGGCAGCCTGACCATGACCTATCGGGATTTCATCAACCGGCGACCGTGAAGCTCTGATTGCTCCCTCGAGCGCTAGCGCCAGCCCCACGTCACGAAAACGGCGTGGGGCATGGCCTTTCGCATGGGCATGTACTACATCATCTTCGCTTAACAGCTTCCGGTAGAAATTATGAAATTCCTCGATTCAGCAAAAGTTTACATCAAGTCCGGTGCCGGTGGTGCCGGCTGTGTGTCGTTCCACCGGGAAAAGTACATCGAATATGGCGGTCCCGATGGCGGCAATGGCGGCCGTGGTGGCGACGTTTGGGCCGAGGCGGTCAACAATCTCAATACGTTGATCGACTACCGCTACCAGCAGCACTACAAGGCCAAAACCGGCATGCATGGCATGGGACGCAACCGCCATGGCGCCAAAGGGGCGGATGTGGTGCTGAAAGTCCCAACCGGCACCCAGATTTATGAAGAAGACAATGAAACACTGATCTGCGATCTGACCGAGGAAGGCCAACGCTTTCTGATTGCCAAAGGCGGCAATGGCGGCTTCGGCAACGCCCATTTCAAGACATCAACCAACCAAGCCCCTCACCGGGCGAATCCCGGACAGCCTGCCGATGAACGCACGATCTGGCTGCGGCTGAAGCTGATTGCCGATGCCGGCATCATTGGCCTGCCGAATGCCGGCAAATCAACCTTTCTGGCGACCGTCAGCGCGGCCAAACCCAAAATCGCCGACTATCCGTTTACAACCCTGCACCCCAATCTGGGTGTCGCTCGAATTGATGGTCGCGGTCTGGTGATTGCCGATATTCCCGGTCTCATTGAAGGCGCCCATGAAGGCGTCGGTATTGGCGACCGTTTTCTGGGCCATGTCGAACGCACCCGCGTATTGCTGCATCTGGTATCTGGTCTTGAGGAAGACGTTGCGGAAGCCTACCGGATCGTGCGTACCGAGGTGGAAGCCTATGCCGAAGAGCTGGGCGACAAAGTCGAGATCGTCGCTCTGTCGCAGGTCGACACGCTGAGCCAGGACGAGCGGGATCAAAAAATCGCCCTGTTGCAAGAACAAAGCGGCACGATGCCACTGGCCCTGTCTTCCGTTGCCCATATGGGCACCGAAGACGTCTTACGCGCCATGATGGATCACATCGAAGCCCAACGCGAAGCAGAAGCGCCCGAAGTCGTCGATACACGATGGCAGCGCACCGCTCTGGACGAGGCGCATGATGACTGAACAAGCGCCTGATAAATCCCCGTTTGCCGATTGCAAGCGCATTGTCATCAAGATTGGCAGTTCGCTGTTGGTCGATACGGCCAGCGGAATCAAGGATGAGTGGCTGGATTCACTGGTTGAGGACGTTGCCAGCCTGCATGCCAATGGCGCGCAGATCCTGATCGTGTCATCCGGCGCCATTGCCCTGGGCCGCAATGTGCTCGGTTTGCCAAAGCGCCCTTTGAAACTCGATGAAAGCCAGGCGGCAGCAGCCGTCGGGCAAATCGAATTGGGGCGCGCGTGGTCAAAATCCCTGTCGATGCAGAACCTGGTGCCCGGTCAGATCCTACTGACGCTTAATGACACGGAAGGCCGCGCCAGCCGCAGGTCTTACCTCAATGCACGAGACACGATTGAGCGTTTGCTGTCGTTTGGCGCAGTGCCAGTGATCAATGAAAACGACACGATTGCCACCTCGGAAATCCGCTACGGCGACAATGACCGTCTGGCCGCCCGTGTCGCGACCATGCTGGGCGCCGATCTCTTGGTGCTGTTGTCGGATATTGATGGTCTCTACACAGCACCTCCCGGCTCGAACAAGGACGCTGAGTTCATTTCCAACGTCGACACCATCACCCCTGCCATCGAAGCCATGGCGGGCAGCGCCGGCTCTGAACTGTCCCGCGGCGGCATGGTCACAAAAATTGAGGCCGGCAAGATCGCCACCCGTGCCGGTACCGCGATGATCATCGCCTCGGGCAAGCGTAGCCACCCTATTGCCGCGATCGCAGCGGGCGAAGCCCACACCTATTTCCACGCCAAGGCAATCAAGTCAGGCGCCCGCAAAGCCTGGATTGCCGGGCAACTGGAAGCCAATGGCGACATCATTGTCGATGATGGCGCAGCCAGGGCGCTGAAGCGCGGCAAGAGCCTTTTGCCCGCAGGCGTCACGGCGGTTTCGGGTACTTTCTCGAGAGGCGACGCCATCGCCATCCGCAGTTTGGATAATCAATTGCTCGGCCACGGCCTGATCGCCTATGACTGTGTTGAAGCCGATATGATCAAAGGCGCGCAGTCCGATGAACTGCAATCTCTGCTCGGCTATGCCGGACGACCGGCCCTCGTCCACCGGGACGATATGGCCCTGGTGGACACGATAGCAGAGATTAACGAGACGACAGAAAGCTGAACCATGCTGGACAAGACAGAAAACACCCTCAAAGACGTAACCGCCCTGATGAACGAGATGGGCGAAAAGGCTGCTGCCGCCGCCCACGTCCTGGCCACAGCCTCCACCGAGCGAAAACACGCAGCCTTGGTGGGTGCAGCCGAGGCCCTGCGCAACAATATCGACACCATCCTGCAGGCCAACGCCATCGATATGGCCAATGGCACCAAGCAAGGCCTATCCAAGGCCATGCTGGACCGCCTGAACCTGACCGAAGAGCGTATTCTTGATATGGCCAATGCCGTGTCGGCGATTGCCGAATTGCCTGACCCAGTCGGTGAGGTGATGGCCAATTGGGACCGTCCCAACGGCCTGAACATTTCACGCGTCCGCACACCGCTGGGTGTTATCGGGGTGATCTACGAAAGCCGTCCCAATGTGACGGCGGATGCTGGATCGCTCTGCCTGCAGGCCGGAAATGCAGTCATCCTGCGGGGAGGCTCTGACAGTTTCAATTCATCCAGGGCGATCCATGAATGCATGGTGGCGGGCTTGAAAGCCGCGAACCTGCCGGAAAACGCCATCCAATTGGTGCCAACCACCGACCGCGCCGCGGTTGGTGAAATGCTCAAAGGCCTCAACGGCAAAATCGATGTCATCGTGCCCCGTGGTGGTCGTGGCCTCGTGGAACGTGTGCAGAGCGATGCGCGCGTGCCGGTCTTTGCCCATCTGGAAGGTCTGGTTCATGTCTATGTCGACAAGTCAGCAGATCTCGACATGGCCGCCAATATCATCATCGACGCCAAGCTGCGCCGCACCGGTATTTGCGGTGCCGCGGAGACCCTGTTGATCGACAAGAACGATGCCGAACGTCTGGCCAAGCCATTGATCGCAGCGCTCACGGAGAAGGGATGTGAGGTGCGTGGCGATGCTGCCGTTCAGGCTTTGGTGCCCAATATCGAATCAGCTGTCGAAGAAGATTGGTCGACCGAATATCTTGATTCGATCATCACTGTTGGCCTCGTCGACGGCATTTCCGGAGCCATTGCCCATATCAATCGGTGGTCGTCCAACCACACGGAAGCGGTCATCGCCGAGGATGCCGAGGTTGTTGAGTGCTTCATGAACGAGATCGACAGCGCCATTTTGATGCATAACGCATCAACCCAATTTGCCGACGGTGGTGAATTCGGCATGGGTGCTGAAATCGGCATTGCCACCGGCAAGATGCATGCACGGGGCCCCGTCGGGGTCGAGCAATTGACCAGCTTCAAATATGTCGTGCGCGGCAACGGACAGATCCGCGGATAGCTGCGTGTCCGGACTGAAACGTCATCATTTGCGCATGCCGCATGTCGAGCCCGGGCAGGCCGTTGGCCTGTTCGGTGGTTCCTTCAATCCACCACATGCCGGGCACGTGCATGTCAGCGAACAGGCCCTGCGGCGGCTCAATCTGTCACAGGTCTGGTGGCTGGTGACCCCAGGCAACCCCCTGAAAAACAATTCGAATTTGGCAAGTCTCGAGCAACGGATCACGGCTTGCGAAGCGATCAATTCAGACCCAAGGATCAAGATCACCGGCTGTGAACTCAACCTGCCGACCCGTTACACCGCCGACACACTCACCCATATTGTGAACCGCAATGCGGGCGTGCGATTTGTGTGGATCATGGGGGCCGATAATCTGGGCCAGTTCCACAAATGGGAACGCTGGCGGGACATTGCCGACTTGATGCCAATGGCCGTTGTCGACCGTCCGGGTTCAACTCTTGCTTTGCATTCGGCGATGGCGGCGCAGGCCCTGCGTCATGCCCGGATTGATGAGGCAGATTCGCCGAGCCTTGCCAACTACCGCGCACCGGCCTGGGTTTTCCTGCACGGTCCGCGCAATTCGCTGTCATCGACTGCAATACGCGCACAAAAAATGTGAAGACAAGTATGTATTGAATCTGACATGTAATGCCGCTTATCATGCGGTATCTGCAGCGATGCAGGTCACAGGAGTGATTGGTGTTAGTCAGCCGGAGACTGTCTCTTCGGCGCAAAGCCAAAGAAAGGCCAACAAACTGAACGCACAAATTCAGACCACCAGTGCAGCGCCGGGCGAAAGGCCCGAATCGCTACTGGAAACCATCCTGGCAAGCCTTGACGAATCCAAGGCCGAAGAAACCACCCATATCGACATCGTTGGAAAGTCACCTGTTGCCGATCATATGATCGTCACCAGCGGCCGTTCGCATCGTCATGTCAACGCGGTCACCGACAGGCTGCTGCGTGACCTGAAAGATGCCGGCGAAGGCAGCCCGAAGGTTGAAGGCGTCCCCGCCTGCGATTGGGTTCTGGTGGATACCGGTGATGTGATCGTCCACATTTTCCGTCCTGAAGTCCGCGACTTCTACAATCTGGAAAAACTGTGGTCGACAATTGCAGAAGGTGAGATGGCCTGACCGTCTAGGACAGGCAGTCTTCCTCTCGACGACCTCGGATGCACCTGATACTCGCCGCGGTCGGTCGAATGAAAAAAGGGCCCGAGCAGGAGCTCGCGGGCCGCTATCGAGATCGTCTGTCAAAAAGCGGCAAAGCGGTTGGCATTTCCCAGGTGAAAATCATTGAAATTGTCGAAAGTCGGGCAGCGTCGGCCGATGTCCGCAAGGAGGATGAGGCCGAAAGCCTGCTTTCGCGCCTGCCCGACAACTGCACGATTTTTGCCTTTGATGAGCGCGGCAAATCACCCGACAGCCGCCAGTTTGCGCACCTCATGGAAACCCAGCTCGACCAGGGCAGCAATGTGCTTGCTTTGATTATTGGCGGCCCTGACGGCTTGGCCCCTGCCCTACGCAACCGGGCAGATAAGGTGCTTTCCTTCGGTTCTGCCACCTTTCCGCACCAATTGGTCCGCATTCTGGTGCTCGAACAGGCCTATCGCGCGGTGACGATACTGACCAATCATCCTTACCACCGCGACTAGCGCTTCACGCTGGTCAGACCGTTATGGTTAATGGTCCCTTAACGACCAAATGTGTAATCTGTTCAAAGCAATTTTTGCCGCGAAGGGTGGACGTGCGTGCCTTCAATGAGCTCGACAGGATGGAAGAATTTCGGCGCCGCATTGGCGCTGTTCCTGTTGATGGCACTGCCATCAAGCGAGGGTTTTGCACAGTCGGCCGCCGAAGACCGGCAGGTGAAGGAACTTGAGCTTGAGTCCGTCACGGAACAACTGTCGGACGCTGAAAAGCGGCAGGAGGAGCTGAAACAGCAGATTGCCGCTCTCGACGAGGACGTCGGGGCAATCAACCGCGCTTTGATCGAGGGGGCCAAGCGCGGCCAGGAGCTGGAAACGTCGATCACGGCAACTGAGAAAAGACTGTCGGAGTTGCTCGCTTCCCAGGCGGGACTGCGCAATTCGCTCAACAACAAACGGGCGCTGCTGGCAGAGGTTCTGGCGGCGCTGCAGCGAATGGGAACCAATCCACCCCCCGCCCTTTTGGTTCAGCCAGAAGACGCGCTGGCCTCGGTGCGCAGCTCGATTTTGCTGGGAGCTGTTGTTCCCCAGATCCGAGATCAGGCGTCGGTCCTGCTTTCCGAATTGACCGCGCTGCAGGACATTTCAAACGCCGTCGCCGTTGAAAAAGGAGCCTTGACCCGTGATTTGAACGCGCTGGCAGAAGACGAAACCCGCCTCAGCCTTTTGGTTGAAGAAAAGAGCCGACTGATCACCCAATCGCGCAGTGATTTGGTCAGCGAGCGCAATCGGGCCATCAAACTGGGGCGCGAGGCCACTTCTCTCAAAGAATTGATCAGCAAACTGGAAAGCCAGATCGCCTCGGCCAGCGCCGCAGCCCGCGCCGCCAAGCAAGCCGATGAGCGTCGACGCAAGGAAGAACTGGATCGGTTGGCTGCAGCCCGCGAGCGACTGGCCAACGGCGAGTCCGACCAGGATGCAGCGGGATCCAATACCTTGGTTCCCAACAATTACAGCGCCGACAGGCAGGAGCCGGCTATTGCTTTCAGCAAGGCCAAGGGCACACTGCTTTATCCCGTGAGTGGCGAAGAACTCTATGGTTTTGGCGATTCAACGCCCTATTCGAGCGCCAGCAACAACATTGCCATGTCGACGCGCCCCAATGCCCGGGTGCGCTCGCCCACCGATGGATGGGTGGTTTATGCCGGCCCCTTCCGGTCCTATGGCCAAGTCCTTATTTTGAACGCAGGCGAGGGCTATCATATGGTTCTCTCTGGGTTGGCTGAGGTGAATGTCGATACCGGGCAGTTTGTTTTGGCTGGAGAACCTGTGGGCCGAATGGGCGTGCTCCGCTTTGCCGCGGCTATCCCGCTAGATTTGGGTTCCAATAAGCCGGTTCTGACTGTAGAGTTGAGGAAAGACGGTAAGTCGATCGATCCAGCTCCTTGGTGGGCCGTCCGAAAGAGAGCGGAAAATCAACTGCACCCGAAACAGGGCACTTAAAAAGGTTCAAAGTATGATTCGTAAATTGACGATGCTGATGACAGGCGCAGCGCTTGGAGCGCTTTCTGCAGTGGCCGTGTATCAGGGATCCAATTTCGCCTCCCGGGCAGACGCTGCTGGCTCCGAAACATATCGACAGCTCGACATTTTCGGCGACATCTTTGAACGGGTGCGTTCGCAATATGTCACCGAGCCCAAGGAAGAAGAACTGATCAAGAATGCCATCAATGGCATGCTGCAGTCTCTGGACCCGCATTCGTCTTACCTTGATCTCAAGGAAAGCAATTCCATGCGCGAGCAGACCAGGGGCGAATTTGGCGGCCTTGGCATTGAAGTGACCATGGAAAACGAACTGGTCAAAGTCATCACGCCGATCGACGACACGCCAGCTGCTAAGGCCGGTGTTCTGGCGGGCGACCTGGTGAGCCAGATCGACGGTGAAAATGTCCGCGGCATGTCGCTGCAGCAGGCCGTTGAGAAAATGCGCGGTCTGGTCAACACGCCGATCGAGCTGACCATCCTGCGCCAGGGCGCCGACAAGCCGCTGAAGATCAAGATCGTCCGCGCTATCATCGAGCTGAAATCGGTCAAATTCCGTGTTGAAGGCGACGACGTTGGCTATGTCGACATCAACGGCTTTACGGAAAAAACGCTGCCGGGCGTTGAGGACGCGATCAAGAAGATTCGTGAACAGGTTTCAGACGACAAGCTGAAAGGCTACGTGCTGGATCTGCGTCTCAATCCGGGCGGATTGCTCGGCCAGGCCATTGGCGTCTCCAACGCCTTCCTCAACCGCGGTGAAATCGTTTCGACACGCGGCCGGGACAAGAACGACGTTCAGCGTAACAACGCGACACCTGGCGATCTGACACGCGGCAAGCCGGTCATCGTGCTGATCAATGGCGGTTCTGCCAGTGCGTCAGAAATCGTTGCTGGTGCCCTGCAGGACCATCGCCGCGGCACGGTTCTGGGAACCCGTTCTTTCGGCAAGGGTTCCGTCCAGACAATCATTCCATTGGGTGGCGACAATGGCGCTCTGCGCCTGACCACCGCCCTTTACTATACGCCATCTGGGTGCTCCATTCAGGGCAAGGGCATTGATCCGGACATCAAGGTCGAACAGCCTCTTCCAGACGAACTGAAAGGCCGCCTGGAAGCGCGAGGTGAGTCCAACCTGCGCAACTCAATCGAAGGCGAAAGCCAGGACGATTCCGGTTCAGGCTCGTTTGCCTATGTACCGCCGAATCCTGAGGATGACGTGCAGTTGAACTATGCACTCGATCTGCTGCGTGGCATCAAGAAGGACGCCGCCTTCCCTCCGAGCCTTGAAGGCGTGGTTGGTGACGAGGACGGCTGTAAACGCGTCTGACCGCTAAACGGTCCTGATGCACATGGGGATCGCCGCTTATGGATGACTTGCACAAGCCGCTGGGGAAGCCCGCCAATGGGCCATCCAGACAGCAGTTTGTGCTGCCCGCCATCCTCGCTGCTGCCACCTGCGTTTTGAGCCTGACGGCCTATTTGGTGATCGACGCGCGCGACGACGGGACAACAACCGTTGCCGTTAAAGATGCTGCTCCGGCCACACCCACCTCTGTCACCACGTCCACAAGCGGTGCGGGAACAACGACAACGATTTCAGCGACACCCAGCCCGACCGGGGTGGACGGCAATAACAACGCCGGTATCGACCTGACCAATGTCAAACCCTTAAGTCCGATTGATCCGCTGCCTGAAGAAAAGGTAGCGGTGCGCGAAACACCGAGTTTCAAGCCGGTCCAGACCAAAAAGCTGTCTGATTGGATGCCGGCACCTGATCTGGTTGAAAAGTCTGAATTCGGCTCTCTGCCCCGAATCTCCGATGGCAATGTGCGCCCGCTGGACGCCTATTCCCGTTCCAGCGGCGTCAGCGGGGCCAATCGCGTGGCAATTGTGGTTGGCGGCCTCGGTCTCAGCCAAACCGGTACTCAGGCAGCCATTCGCGACCTGCCTTCGTCCATTTCGCTGGGGTTCTCACCCTTCGGCAACTCCCTGCAACGGTGGATGCAGAATGCCCGACGTGAAGGGCATGAGGTTGTATTGCAGCTGCCGATGGAACCTCTGGGCTATCCGACCATCAATCCGGGGCCACGTACGTTGATCAGTGGGGTGGAGCAGGGGCAAAACCTGATGAACTTGCGCTGGGCGCTGGGCCGCATGACCAATTATCCTGTTGTCATGAATTATCTCGGCGCCGGCTTTACCAGCAAGCCAAACGCCCTGCGCCCCGTTTTGAAAGAAATCAGAGACCGGGGGCTGGGATATATCGACGACGGCTCAGCCAGCGCCAGTGAAGCCATCAGGCTGTCACAGGATCTACGATTGCCCCATGCGTCCGGCAACATCATCGTTGATTCCGACCGCGACAAAGACCGCATGCGCAACAATCTGAAGGCGCTGGAATCCCTGGCCAAGGCGCGCGGTTATGCGATTGCCACGGCCTCTGCCTTTCCTGAATCAGTCGAAGTGATCAAAGAATGGGCGCAGGATGCCGAAAAGCGGGACATCATCATTGTCCCCGTGAGCAACCTTCTCAAAGACTATGGAAGATAATGCGATGAGCGACGGCGGCGGTGGCGGCGGCAGCAACGGACAAGATGACTGGAGCCACCTGCCCTATCGGCCCTGCGTTGGCATTATGGTGCTCAATCACCAGGGCAAGGTCTGGATTGGGCAACGTATTTCAGAAGGTAATACCGAATATTCCGGCTCGCCAAAACGCTGGCAGATGCCGCAGGGCGGGATCGACAAAGGCGAAGATCCGAAACCCGCGAGCCTGCGCGAACTGGTCGAAGAGACCGGCATCAAGAGCGTTACCCTGCTGGACCAAACCGAGGACTGGCTGACCTACGATCTCCCAAAACACCTTCTGGGGACCGGTCTGAAGGGCAAGTATCGTGGACAGAAACAGATGTGGTTTGCCTATCGTTTTGACGGAGACGAATCAGAGATCGCCATCAATCCTCCACCGGGTGGCCACGATGCGGAGTTCGACGATTGGCGCTGGGAAGATATGGCAAAGCTGCCGGAACTCATCGTCGAGTTCAAACAGGACATCTACACCCAGTTGGTGAAGCGGTTTGCCCACCTCGCCAAATAAAAAAGCCGCTGCTTATGAGGCAACGGCTTCTTCAAATTCTCTAAAGAACAGGGGTTATGCTGGCAGAATTGTTGGTTCCAGATGATTCAACTGGTCCAGGTAGGACCGGGCTGCCAGCTTCTTCTCTTCTTCGCCTGCAGCATGATGCAGGTCATATTCTTCCTGGGCGATGCGCTTCTGCTCTTCCCAGACTTCCTTGGTCACTTCTTCCTTTGGCAGAGCGAACTCAGCCAACACAGTAACGCTGGTCGGGGTGATGTCCGCGAAGCCACCACGTACGAAATAGGCGCTTTCAGAACCATCGCCCATCTTCACGCCCACAAGACCGGGACGCAGGCTGGTCATTACCGCCGCGTGGCGAGCCAGCACACCCATATCACCTTCAACACCGGGAATGGTGACCATCTCGGCATCGCCGGACAGCAACAGGCGTTCAGGAGAAACGAGTTCGAATGTGAAATTCTCAGCCATGACTTCTCTTAATCATCAGGATCAAAGGCCACCCACGAATTGGATGGCCCGGTTTGATCTAACCTTAGGCAGCTTCCGCAGCCAGTTTCTGAGCTTTTTCGATGGCCTCATCCATGTTGCCGACCATGTAGAAGGCAGCTTCGGGGAGGTGATCGTATTCGCCAGCAACCAGGCCTTTAAAGCCTTTGATGGTGTCTTCCAGATCAACCAGTTTACCTGGGGAACCGGTGAAGACCTCAGCAACGAAGAACGGCTGTGACAGGAAGCGCTCGATCTTACGGGCACGGGCCACGGCGATCTTATCGTCTTCGGACAGTTCGTCCATGCCGAGAATGGCGATGATGTCCTGGAGGGCTTTATAGCGCTGCAGAACTTCCTGAACGCTACGTGCAACGTCGTAGTGCTCTTCACCAATGACCAGCGGATCCAGCATACGCGATGTGGAGTCGAGCGGGTCAACCGCAGGATAGATACCTTTTTCAGCAATCGAACGGTTCAAAACGGTCGTNGCGTCAAGGTGCGCAAACGATGTCGCTGGCGCTGGGTCGGTCAAGTCATCCGCAGGCACGTAGATCGCCTGCACCGATGTGATCGAACCTTTGTTGGTTGTTGTAATACGCTCCTGCATGGAACCCATATCGGTTGCCAGCGTAGGCTGATAACCCACCGCAGAAGGAATACGACCGAGCAGAGCGGACACTTCCGAACCAGCCTGGGTAAAGCGGAAGATGTTGTCGACGAAGAACAGCACGTCCTGACCCTGGTCACGGAAGTCTTCCGCGATGGTCAGACCGGACAGAGCAACACGGGCACGGGCTCCAGGAGGCTCGTTCATCTGACCGTACACAAGCGCGGCTTTCGAACCAGCTGTCGAACCCTTGTTTTCGTTCGGGTCAACATTCACGCCGGATTCGATCATTTCCCAGTACAGGTCGTTACCTTCACGGGTACGCTCACCAACACCGGCAAATACAGAGTAACCACCGTGGGCTTTCGCCACGTTGTTGATCAGTTCCATGATCAAAACGGTCTTACCAACACCAGCACCGCCGAACAGGCCGATTTTACCGCCCTTCGCGTATGGAGCCAGCAGGTCAACAACCTTAATACCGGTTACCAGAATTTCAGCTTCAGTTGACTGATCGACATATTCTGGCGCTTCAGCGTGAATTGGGCGGCTGGACTTGGCGGTCACTGGGCCAACTTCGTCCACCGGCTCACCGATCACGTTGATGATGCGGCCGAGCATTTCTTCACCGACGGGAACGCGGATTGGATCGCCTGTATCGACAACTTCTTGGCCACGAACCAGACCTTCAGTACCGTCCATGGCGATGGTGCGGACTGTGTTCTCACCCAGGTGCTGAGCAACTTCGAGAACCAGACGGCTGCCGTTGTTGTCGCATTCCAGAGCGTTCAGGATGGGTGGCAGACCACCGTCAAACTGTACGTCAACAACCGCACCAATTACCTGTGCGATGCTGCCCACCTGTCCTTTTGGTGCGCTTTTTTTGGCCGGAGCCTTCTTTGCAGCGGCTTTTTTGGCCGGTGCTTTTTTGGGGGCTGCTGCTTTCGCCATAATGTCTAACCCTTGTTTTCCTTGTTTGCCTCAATCTTCCCGGGAGAAGGTTGAAGACTAGAGCGCCTCGGCGCCCGCGATAATTTCGATCAATTCAGTTGTAATCTGTGCCTGACGCTGGCGGTTGAAGTCACGCGTCAGTTTTTCGATCATTTCACCAGCATTGCGTGTCGCGTTGTCCATGGCGGACATACGGGCACCCTGCTCGGAAGCCGCATTTTCCAGCAGCGCCCGGAAAATCTGAACCGTCACATTGTTCGGCAACAGATCAGCGAGAATTTCGTTCTCATCCGGTTCATAATCGTAAAACACAGAAGCGGAGTCTGCGTCGCCTTCAACTTCCGGAATGCTCGGCGGAATGATTTGCTGTGCGGTTGGCACCTGGCTGATCACCGACTTGAATTCGGAGTAGAACAGTGTTGCGACGTCGAATTCGCCGGCATCGAACATGCCCAGAACCTGATGTGCAATGTCAGAAGCGTTGTTGTAGCCAACGTTTTTGACTTCACGCAGGTCGACCAGCGGCAGCATGATGTCGTCGAACTCAGAGCGCAGGACATCCGCACCCTTTTTGCCAACGCAAAGAATTTTGACGTTCTTGCCAGCTGCTTTCAATTCACGTGCCTTGTCGCGACCCAGTCGCGCAATCGATGAATTGAAACCGCCGCACAAGCCGCGCTCTGCAGTGGCAATGATCAACAGGTGGTTCTGATCGCTTCCGGTTCCGGCCAACAGCTTTGGGGCGCTTGATGTATCATCACCAATTGCCGCTGCGATATTGGCCATCACACTGTCCATGCGCTGCGAGTAAGGCCGTGCGGCCTCAGCTGCAGACTGGGCACGACGCAGTTTGGCCGCCGCAACCATTTGCATGGCCTTGGTGATCTTCTGCGTCGCCTTTACGGAGGCGATCCTGTTTCTAAGATCCTTGAGAGAAGCCATTTGGGCCTTTCCTCACCTTATCCGTTAGTGCTTAAGCGAAGCCTTTGGCGAACGAGTCGATAGCTGCCTTCAGGGCGGCTGTCAGATCGTCATCAAGCGCTTTCTTGGAACCGATATCGGCCAACAGCTGGGCATGGTCTGCACGAAGCGAGGTCAACAGACCTTCTTCGAACGCGCCAACCTGGCTGACTTCCAGATCATCGAGATAACCGTTCACGCCAGCGTACAGAACAGCAACCTGCTCTTCTGTTTTCAGCGGAGAGAACTGAGCCTGTTTGAGCAGTTCTGTCAGACGGGCACCACGGTTCAGCAGGCGCTGAGTGGAGGCATCCAGGTCCGAACCGAACTGAGCAAACGCTGCCATCTCACGATACTGGGCCAATTCACCCTTAATCGAACCAGCAACCTGCTTCATCGCTTTGACCTGCGCGGCAGATCCAACGCGGGAAACCGACAGACCGACGTTCACGGCAGGGCGGATACCCTGGAAGAACAGATCGGTTTCAAGGAAGATCTGACCATCGGTGATGGAGATCACGTTGGTCGGAATAAAGGCCGACACGTCGTTACCCTGGGTTTCAATAACCGGCAGAGCGGTCAAGGAACCGGCGCCGTTGTCGTCGTTCAGCTTCGCGGAACGCTCGAGCAGGCGTGAGTGCAGGTAGAAAACGTCACCAGGATAAGCTTCACGGCCTGGCGGACGACGCAGCAGCAGGGACATCTGGCGGTAAGAAACGGCCTGTTTGGACAGGTCGTCGTAACCGATCAAGGCGTGCATGCCATTGTCGCGGAAATATTCACCCATGGCGCAACCGGTAAACGGTGCCAGATACTGCATTGGAGCAGGATCGGATGCGGTAGCAGCCACAACGATGGAGTATTGCATGGCGCCGCGCTCTTCGAGCACCTTCACGAACTGAGCAACAGTAGAACGCTTCTGACCGATCGCCACGTAGACGCAGTACAGCTTGTCTGTTTCGTCATCGCCGGCATGGGCCGGAGCCTGGTTCAGGAAGGTGTCGAGGATGATCGCTGTCTTACCAGTCTGACGGTCACCAATGACGAGCTCGCGCTGGCCACGGCCAACTGGGATCAGAGCGTCAATCGCCTTCAGGCCGGTCGCCATTGGCTCATGCACGGACTTACGTGGAATGATGCCAGGGGCCTTAACGTCAACGCGTGCGCGCTGCTTGGCTTTGATTGGGCCCTTGCCGTCGATCGGGTTACCCAGACCGTCAACAACGCGACCCAGCAGCTCTTTGCCAACTGGAACATCAACGATGGCGCCGGTCCGCTTAACGGTGTCGCCTTCTTTAATGCCGCGGTCGTTACCGAAGATAACAACACCCACGTTGTCGGCTTCCAGGTTCAGGGCCATACCCTGAATGCCACCTGGGAATTCGACCATCTCACCAGCCTGAACTTTGTCCAGACCGTAAACACGGGCGATACCGTCACCAACGGACAGAACCTGTCCTACTTCAGAGACTTCCGCCTCTTTGCCAAAATTTTTAATCTGGTCTTTCAGAATTGCGGAAATTTCCGCAGCACGAATATCCATCTAGCCGACCTCTTTAAGTGCGAGCTTCAAGGAAGAGAGTTTGGTTTTGATTGATGTGTCGATCTGGCGTGAGCCAACCTTCACAATCATGCCGCCCAACAATGACGGATCAACCGTCACGTCCAGCGCCACATCTTTGCCGACGACGCCTTTCAGCGTTGTCTTCAACTGTTTTGTCTGATCGGCAGTGAGCTTCTGCGCGACAGTCACCTGTCCGCTGACTTCACCGCGATGTTCTGCCAGCTTCTGGCGGAAAGCGACCAGCATGTCCGGGACGGCAAACAGGCGTCTGTTGCCTGCAGCCACCCGGATGAAATTACCAACGAGGCCAGTAATTTTGGCCTTTGCGAGGATGGCGTCGATTGCCGCCACCTGGTCGTCAGCGGAAAATACCGGTGACTTGACCAAACGCATCAGGTCTTCGCTGCCGTCGAGCAGGGCGCCTACGCGTTTAAGGTCTTTTTCAACGGCCGGAATCTTTTTTTCGGAAACGGCCAATTCAAACAACGCAGACGCATAGCGTTCTGCCACACCGGAAATCTGGCCGGATGCTGAGGAAGAGGTATCTGCCAAAGGTCGATCTTCTTAAGCGTTTCGTCAGTGACCAAATGGCGATGAGTGCCACAGAACCGCTGACCCTGGATGTAAATGTCGTTTCTGTCGTGATCACGCAGAGCAACCCGCGACAAAATCGAGCCTCCCCTAGCACGGGTTTTTTTGACTCGCAACAGGGTGAATGCAGGCTTTTATACTGCTTTTTGCCTATCCGGGCGATTCCATTGAATTCTTTTGTGAAACGGTGGAAAAACTAAATCAGTCCGAAGGCCTGCAAAGCGAAATTTAGGGTGAAATAGGCCCCTAAAAGCTCAATAAACGTAGCAATCAGGCAATGGGCGTTCAATGTGCGGTCAAAAACCATGGAAACGAGTCGTCCAAGCACCGCACCGACAAAAGCCAGGCCCAGAGCGAAATATGTAAAGGGTTGCGCCAATATGATGCAGGCAAGCCCCAACCCCATCATCATGCCGCCAAACGGCCCGCGAATTTCAGAAACGCCGTTATTGGTCCCAGCCACCGGCTGAAGCCCCAAAAAACGCCCAAACCGGCGCGGCACGACCATAAGGGCCAATCCGAGCACCATCGTCACAACAGCCGTCAGAAACGCCAGTCGTTCCAATCCATCGTCTGGAAACACGATCTCAATCATCCGCAGCGACTCTCAATCCGTCCTATTGATCGACTCATAACGCTAATTGCGACCGCTGACTCCCCCCGTGTGCCTCATGCACAGCCTTTTTAGGCCCAGAAGCCAGAAGCACCCAGGACCATGAGGCCGACCGCGACGACGGCCAAAGAAAAGATACCCCGCATTCTGCGGCGGCTCGCAACGCGTTTTTGGCGGGTTTGCAAACGGTGGTGTTCATTGCGCAAGGGATCCGGGTCCCAGGGACCTTGTTTCAAAGACATCAGAACGGCGTGATCGTAATAGCTCATGGCAAGTCTCCTTTTTTGCCAGACTAGCGATCACTGCTGACACCCCCTTGTCAGGAGGCTGTGCTAGCGTGTCAGCAGCAAAGGAGAGCCCATGTCCCGCTCCAACAGGCTTTTTGAAATCATCCAATTGTTGCGCTCGGCGGCACGTCCCGTGCGCGCCCAAGATCTGGCTGAAACGCTGGAAGTCTCCACCCGTACGATCTACCGCGACATCGCCGCGCTTCAGGCGACGGGCACCCCGATCGATGGCGAGGCCGGAATTGGCTATCTGATTCGGCAGAGCTACGACCTGCCACCGCTTAATTTCGATCGCGAAGAACTCGAAGCCCTGCGGGTGGGGCTCTTGATGCTCAACCGCACGGGCGATTCGACACTGCTTCGGGCTGCCGACCGCATATGCGCCAAGATTGATGCACTACAAAACGGCGCCGACTGGCTGCAAGTTTCGCCATGGGGCGCGCCGCTTGATGACCCGAACAAGGGATGCGTTTCGAAAGCATCGCTGAGAGCGGCAATCCGAGACGAGTGCAAATTGCGGCTTACCTACCGCGATGCTCAAGACGTCGAAACCGTGCGGACTGTGCGCCCGGTGGCGCTGGTTTATCATCTGGAATGCGTGATGCTGGTGGCCTGGTGTGAATTGCGCGGCGGCCTGCGGCACTTCCGAACCGACCGACTATGGGGGTGCGACTCGCTAGAGGAACGGTTTGCCGGTCAAAGCGAAACATTGCGACGGCTTTGGCTGGAAGAAATCGGTTGGGAGCTGACCGACATGGACCATTTCGGTCCGGGCAAGGTTACAGAAAGCTCTGCGGATCAACGTCGATCTGCACCCTGATGGACCCGCGTTCCTTGGGCCCGGCCTGCAACCAGCTGCGCACATAGGATTGAACATCGAACTTGCGCGGCGCATGGATCAGCAATCGGTAGCGATGACGCCCCCGCACCAAGGCCATTGGCGCTTCCGCCGGACCCAGAATGAATGCGTCAGAAGACGGTGGTGCGGCCTTTTTCAGATCGCGGGCATGGGTTTCGGTATCGCGCTTGTCTTCGCCAGAAATGATGATGGCCACCAGGCGCGCAAACGGGGGCAGTGACGCCTGGCGGCGCATGTTGATCTCGCGCTCGTAAAACGCCTCACGGTCGCTGGCAACAATCGCCGAGATCACCGGATGTTCCGGCGCGTAGGTCTGCAACAATCCAACCGAATCGCCGCCGTCTCTGCCGGCGCGACCGGTGACCTGAGAGAGAAGTTGGAAAGTTCGCTCGGCTGCCCGCGGATCACCGTTTGCCAGACCCAAATCCGCATCGACGACTCCGACGCAGGTTATCAGCGGGAAGTTGTGGCCCTTGGCGACCAATTGGGTGCCAATCACGATATCCACTTCTCCCTTGGCAATGGCTTCCAGTTCCAGACGAAGCCGCGAAACACCGCCTGCCATATCGGAAGACAGGACAATGATGCGTGCATCAGGAAAACGCGCGTCGACTTCTTCTGCCAGTCTTTCAACACCGGGCCCACAAGCAACCAGATGATCCAAGGTTCCGCATTTTGGGCAGGCCTCCGGCACGGGTTCCGCATGACCACAGTGATGGCACTGAAGCTGATTGCGAAAGCGATGCTCGACCAGCCAGGCGGAACAGTTGTTGCATTCGAACCGGTGGCCACAGACCCGACACAGGGTCAGCGGCGCGTATCCGCGACGGTTGAGAAACAACAACGCCTGTTCGCCACGCTCGATGGATTGTTGCATGGCTGTGAGCAGAACGGGCGACAGAAAATCACCGCGCTTTGGCGGATGGGCCCGCATATCGATGGTCGACAGGTTCGGCAGCACCGCATCGCCATGACGATCTGTCAGCTTAACATGCTCATAGCGCCCCAAATCGGCGTTGACCCGACTTTCAATGCTCGGCGTGGCAGACGACAGGATGCACGTAAATTCTCCGATCGAGGCACGCACCACCGCCATATCCCGCGCATTGTAAAAAACCCGGTCTTCCTGCTTATAGGCGCTGTCATGTTCCTCATCGACGACGATCAGCCCCAATTCCTTGAACGGCAGAAACAACGCAGAACGCGCACCGGCGATCACCCGCACCTGTCCGGTGGCAACCTGCCGCCACATCTTTTCGCGCACCTTTGGTGCAAGTCCGGAATGCCATTGTCCTGGCGGCGCACCAAAACGTGCTTCAAAGCGCTCCAGGAAAGAAGTGGTCAGGGCAATTTCCGGCAGCAGAATCAGAACCT
>JABSRX010000118.1 GCA_013214695.1 Rhizobiaceae bacterium
CTTTCTTCACAGCCCAGCGCCAGCGTGTTGGTGAACCCCTCAGGAAGCGCCGTCTGGTAAACCGCCTCATCCCATAGCTGCGCCAGCGAGCGGGCATAGGGTTCAAATTTCGATCCATGAACCGTCAGTTCTACGCCGCTCTTCGACCGGTTGAACAATTGGTGGCCCAGCACATGCTCGAGCTTTTGAATGCGCTGGCTCACCGTGGACTGGGTCACGTGAATGCGTTCTGCGGCAGAAACAAAACTCTCCGTCGCCACGACCGCCAAAAAGGTTCGGATCAGGACCGCATCCATCGATTCCACTCTAATCGTTATTTCTAATAATAACCATTATTTATATTCGTTTTACCGGAAGATCAAGACGTGCCAGTTTGGCGCCGCGCCAAGGGGCACGCCGTCCTGGCAGGTTTGTTGAGTTCCCGGGAGTGCTTTGAACTCGACCGTCTCATCCCCACTCATCCCTGAGGAGACGACCTGCCAGGACAACTCAAATTTCGAAGGAGGAACACATGGGCAAGCGCGACGAACTGATCGAGAAATACGCTGAAGAACTGGAACAAAAGTGCCGGGTCACGCCAAATCTCGACCTGCTGCGCAAGGTGACAATCGGTTGTGGACCGGCCATCTACAATGCCGACGCCTCAACGGTTTCCAGCACCGACCCGGATGAATTGCGCACAGTTCGCGACAATTTCCTCATCAAGAAACTCGGGCTTTCCGAAAGTCAGGACCTGGAAGGCGGGATCGACGCCGTCATGGAAACCTATGGCCGTTCCAACCGCAACAAATACCGCGCCGTTGTCTACTACCTGCTGACACAGCATTTCGGCGCCGAACACGCCTACGCTTAAGCGGTCAGTCGGAGATAAGTCATGTACAAAGACATGCGTCCATCGTTGAAATTCGCTGAATGGCTGCTTTTGGTCGCCCTCGGCCTTGTCGGCATCACCGGCCTCTTTGCCTTGGGCACGTATCTGTCGCTGCAGGACGACAACATGACACTCGCCATGGAGCATCCCGTGCAGGTGGGTCTGTCGAACCGGCCTGCCGCCGAACTCGCAACCAAGGGTCTGACCGATGTCAGCTTTTCTTCAAGCCACGACCATCCCTGCCTGACGGTGCTGGATCCCACTTCCGCAGGCAGTCTGGAAATGTATGGCGCCTCATCCCTGGTGGCGCCTGGATGCGCGATCCGCTCGCGCTCCAATTCACGCCTCGGCGTCATCTTGCAGGACGTTGAAATGCTGAACTTCGCCCAACTGCAGGCCAGTGGCCCGATCGACGCGGATCTGAATGTGTTCGGCTTTGATCTTCTTCCGTACAGCAATGAACTCGACGATCCCTTTGCTACATATTCAGTGACCGACTCGCAGCATTGCGACCAGCGGGATCTGACGCTGAAATCCGGTGAACACCAGCTTCAGCCAGGCGTCTATTGCGGCGGTATCGTTTCCTTGACAGCGCAGCAGATCGAGCTCGCGCCCGGCACTTATGTGATCAAGAACGGTCCCCTGGTGATCGGTGGACGCACCAGTTTTGTGGGTGACGGCGTGACCCTCGTCTTCGAGGGCGCAAATGCGGTGTTCAGCTTTGGTGTGGCCTCCAAACTGGCCCTTACAGCGCCGGTCGACGGACCCCATGCAGGTTTCGTGATCGTCGAGAACACCAAATCATCGGCGGTGCGTGACTTCATCATCCGCAGCTATGACGCCCGCAAGCTCGAAGGTGCTGTATATTTGCCGAAAGGACGGCTGATCATTGATAATTATGGCCGGGTTGGCGAAGCGTCTAATTGGACCACCATCGTCGCCAATCAGGTGCACATCATCAACGGCGCCCACCTGCAGCTCAATTCAAACGATATCGCCTCCAAGATCCCGCTTCCCGTCGATTCCAAAAAAACCGGGGAATCGATGATCGCGTCGATTGAATAGCGCGCCCGCTTGAACGAGGCTGCCCGCCCAGAGCCAAGCGCAAATATGGCACACATATACAGGATGCTGAGACATGCCCTTCCTTGAGACCTTGAAAACGCAAGCCCTGGATATTTGGGCCACGGTTTTGCTTTGGCTGCAGTCACCGCCCTTCTATGCCCAGTTGGCAGGGATCTTGCTCGCCTGGCTGATCTCGCGCTTTCTGGCAAAACGGTTGCCCAAATATATTCCGCTAATATCGAACGAGCCGAAACAGGGTCGGCTGTTTGCGGCGCGGTCGATGATCTACCGCGGACGCGGCCTGCTGCCCTCACTGTTGCTGGTTCTTGTCCTGGCGATCATCGTGCCGATCCTCGACGCAGTCACCGGCAGCTCCTGGCTGGTGCGACTGGCCCAAAGCCTGGCGCTTATTCTGGCGCTGAAGAAGGCCGTCGAACTTTTCATCGCAGCTCCCGGCATGCAGAAGCTCGTCAACATCATCCTGTTGCCGAGTGCCCTGCTGCTGGTGTTTGGCGTGTTGGACGAGTTCTCCCTGTTTCTGGATGATCTGTCGATCCAACTGGGCAATATCCGCCTGTCCGCCTTGTTCATCATCAAGGCGGCGATATTCGGCGGCATCCTGTTCTGGGCCGGGCGGCTCTCCAATTATGCCGGTCAGGCGGCGATCCAGAATCAGGAATCGCTGGACCTGGGATCCCGTTCGCTGTTCTCCAAACTCTATTCGATTCTGCTCTTCGTCGTCATGGGCGTGGTCTTCTTCCAGCTGATGGGCATTGATCTCACAGTCCTTGCGGTACTCGGTGGTGCTGTCGGTGTCGGTCTTGGTTTTGGTTTGCAACAAATTGCCGCCAACTTCATTTCAGGCATGATCATCCTGCTCGAGCGCTCGCTGTCGATTGGCGACTATATCGAGATGGAGGACGGCAAGGCCGGGGTGTTGAAAGAGATCAACATGCGCTCGACCACGTTGGAGACCTTCGACGGCAAGGAAGTGATGCTGCCGAACGAAAAGTTCATCACCACCACTTTCGTCAACTGGACCCGCGATGATCCAAGACAGCGTTACGAAGTTGAGTTTTCCGTTGCCTATGACACAGATATCGAGCCGCTGCCGGAGATCATTGCCAAGGCGGTCGCCCAACATCCGCAGGTGCTTGAGGATCCGGAGAAGGTGGATGTCGAACTGCGCGGATTCGGCGACAGCGGTATCAACTTTGCCGTCGAGTTCTGGGCCGACGGCATAGACGACGGCAAGAACAAGTTTTCATCCGACGTGCTGTTCATCATCTGGCGCACCATCAAGGCCCAGGGTTGGGAAATCCCCTATCCGCAGCGCGAGGTTCGCATTTTGGGTGACAAGCCGCTGGCCGGCGAAAAAGCTTGATCACTTGAACAGAGTCCTCCAATGCGTCGGCTGACACCCACCCAGCAGCGGGCGAAAAAAGGCTTTTCACCTGCCCTTCAAAACGGCTAACAATCCTCATTTGAAGCTTTCCTGGGCGGGCAGTGACGATGACCATCGCCGATATCGTAGATCTCGAACGCTATCCTCTCGATAGTCCTGAATTTGGTGCCTCCGCCAACGCTGCGCTGGATGAGCATGGGGTTTTGGTGCTGGAAGGTTTCATCCGCCCGGAAGCGCTGAGGGCTATGCAAGACGAAGCCAGGGCCGGCCAGGACAAGGCTTATTTTTGCACCCAAAGCCATTCGGTCTATCTGACACCGATGGATCCCGAACACGGCGCCACCCATCCGGCCAACCGTCAGGTAGAATCTTCCAAGGGCTGCATCTGCGATGATGAAATTGCGCAATCCTCCCCGCTGCGGGCGCTTTACGATGCGGCCTCTTTTCGGGAATTCGTCAAACGGGCAACCGGTGAAAGCGCGTTGCATCCCTATGCGGACCCGCTGTCATCGATCAACATTCACTATGCCAATCGGGGTCAGGAGCTTGGCTGGCATTTTGACAATTCATCATTTGCCATCACGCTGTTGATCGAAAAGCCCGAGGCCGGCAGCCGGTTTGAATATGTCAAAGACCTGCGCGACGCGGACGCTGGTGAGATGAATTATGAGGGGGTTGCCGCTCTTTTGGATGAGCAACTGGAGCCGGACGTGTTGGAGCTGAATCCGGGTACGCTGGTGCTGTTTCGTGGCCGCAATTCCATTCACCGCGTTTCTCCAAACGAGAGCGACAAGACGCGCATGCTTGCTGTGCTCGCGTACAATGACGAACCGGGTATTGAATTGTCAGAAAGCGCCCGCATGACATTCTACGGACGCTTGAACTGACTGGCGAAACGGCAATTGTGATGCCCAATATGCTCGATATCGCTGGCCAGGCTTTTCGCCAAACGCAGGACAACGACCCGATCATCCGGTCGCTGCTGGACACGGATTTTTACAAGATCCTGATGTGCCAGTTCGTTTTCCGCAACAAGCGCCAGACAAATGTGCGCTTTCAACTTCTCAATCGATCGCAGACCATTCCCTTGGCGAACCTGGTTGATGAAGCGCAGCTGCGCGCCCAGTTGGATCACGTGCGCACGCTCAAACTCACAGCAGACGAAAGCCGCTGGCTGGCGAGCAATGCGTTTTACGGCAAGCAGCAGATGTTCGGCGCCGATTTTCTGCAATGGTTCGAAGACGTGGCCCTTCCGCCCTATCATCTGGAGCGGGCGGGTGATCAGTTCGAGCTGACCTTTGAAGGAACATGGCCCGAGGTCATGCTGTGGGAAGTGCCGGCCCTTGCCATCCTGATGGAACTGCGCAGCCGCGGCGTGCTCGCACCGATGGAGCGCGATGAGCTGCAGGCACTTTATGATCGCGCCCTGGCCAAGTTGGATCAGAAAATCGAAACCCTGGCCCAGCTCGACCATTTGCGGATCGCTGACTTTGGCACGCGGCGGCGGCATTCCTTAGCGTGGCATGATGTGACCGTCAGCGCCATGGCAGCTGGGCTTGGCGACAAGTTTCTGGGCACTTCCAATTGCCTCCTCGCCAAGAACCACGGCCTGGAAGCGATCGGCACCAATGCGCACGAATTGCCGATGGTCTACGCCGCATTGGCGGAGTCCGACGCGGCCCTGCGTCAGGCACCTTACGACGTGCTGAACGACTGGCAGGCAGAGCACGATGGCAATCTGCGCATCATTCTGCCCGACACCTATGGAACCCAAGCCTTCTTGAAGAACGCCCCCGACTGGCTGGCCAAGTGGACCGGCATTCGCATCGACAGCGGCGCCGCTGCCGAAAGCGCGGAAGCAGCGATAGACTGGTGGCGCGAGCGGGGAGAAGACCCGGCCCAGAAGCTGGTCATCTTTTCCGACGGGCTCGATGTCGACGAAATCGCCAATCTGTACCGGCAATTCGTCGGCCGCGTGAAAGTTGGCTTCGGTTGGGGCACCAAACTGACCAATGACTTTGCGGACCTGACATCCGAAAACCGCCTCGCCCCGTTCGCGCTGGTCTGCAAGGCCGTCGCCGCCGATGGACGCCCGACTGTCAAACTGTCCGACAACGCCAACAAATCAACCGGGCCTCAGTCGGAAGTCGATCGGTACAAGCGTGTGTTTGAGATGCAAGACCAAAAGGCCGATCCGGTTTTGATCTGAACCGCGCCGTCACGGAGCCGTAATCGCCGGCGGCTTGCGGCGTTTTCCCGACATGGCGTTGCCAGCGATGGCAACCAACAGAACCGCGCCACCGATCAAGGTGTACTGGCTCGCCGTCTCGTTCAAAAACAACCACACCCATAAGGGGCCAAGAAGCACTTCGGCCAGCGACAGCAGGGTGAGCTCCGCCGCCGGCAAACTGCGCGAGCCCAATGTGTAGAGGATCAGGCCAGCGCCGACCTGAAACACACCCATGCCCATGGCGACGGCACCGTCCTGTGGGGTCAATACCAGCGACAGCCCGGTGAGCAGACAAATCGACGCTGTGATGACGATGGCGAACAGGCCGGAAAGAAATACTGAAGGCAGCATTTCCCCGGTCCGCCCCCAGCGCAGCGCAACGGTAAAGACGGCAAAACCAAAGGCCGATCCAAGCGCCGCCAGACTACCTTTCAGAAAAACACCCCCCGACTTGTCAGCGACCATGATCGCGATACCGGCTATCGCCAGGACGATGGCAATCCAGGTCGCCGGACGCACGCTTTCGCGCAGCACAAGCCAGCCAAGAATGGCGGCCATGAACGGTGCGGTGGCGAACAGCAGCATCGCATTGGCGACCGAGGTGTTTTGAATGGCATAGATACCGCCCGAATAGGCGGCGACCAGCGCCAGTCCGGCAATCACACCGGGCAGCCCCATTCTGCGGGCCTGAACGAATGGGTCTTCGCCGGAGCGGATGCGAATAACGGCATAAAGGAAAAGCGACATGGCCACCGAGCGGTAGAGCAATATCTGCCATACCGTGGCGTCCTCGATCATGCGAATGCCAGGCCCGACGGTCGACCACAGCACACCTGCGGCAAACACGAACAGCACGCCGGATTTGTGCGATGCCGTGTCAGGGGATGTGGAAGCCAAAACCATTGCGCCGTCTTCTTCGCTGAAGCCTAGGCGCAAACACTAGCTGTTCAGCGGCCGCAAACATTCACAAAATGCGACATGGGCGAAGAGACGCATATGCGGCGGCGGCGGCGCCGCCTCGCCGTCGCCTCGTCGCCGCCTCGCCGCCTAGGTGACGGCTTCCTTGAACTGCTCGAAGAATTTCTTTGACAGTTTGTTGGCGGTGCTGGTCACCAGACGGCTGCCCAGCTGGGCCAGCTTGCCACCGATTTCGACCTTGGCCGTGTAGCGTAGAAGCGTGCCGCCGTCCTGTTCTTCTAGCTCGACATCAGCGCCGCCCTTGGCGAAACCGGCGAGCCCGCCATTGCCTTCGCCGGACAGCGAAAAACCACCTGGCGCGTTGGAGGGGTCGAGAACCACATTGCCACCGAACTTGGCCTTGACCGGTCCAACCCGGAGCACAACCTTGGCTTCCAGCTCAGTGTCGCTGTGCTTGATCAGTTCCTCGCACCCGGGAATGCATTGCTTCAAAATTTCAGGGTCGTTCAATCCAGCATAAACGACGTCCTGCGGGGCCTTGATGAAGATCTCATCACTCAGATCCATATTGTATTCCTTTGGTAGATGGGGACCTGTGCTGGTCAGCGGATGCTGGTGCAGAGGTCAGATTTGAATTTGAAGCTGTTTTTGTTGTCCGCTGCGATGGCGCAGCACGATTTCCGACAGAATGGACAGCGCGATTTCTTCTGGCGTGATCGCCTTGAGATCCAGTCCGGCCGGCGCCTTCAGCGTGTCCAATCGGTCCTCCGAAACGCCATCCTGGCGCAATTTCTCTTTCAGACTGGCGGCTTTCTTGAAGCTGCCGACAAAGGCGACATAGTCCGCTTCGACCGTTAGGGCGGCTTGCAGGCCTGCCTGGTCCCCCTTGCCCTGGGTGGCAACAACGACGAAGCGCCAACCCGGTTTCTCCTGCTGCAGATCAAAACCCGAGATGCGTCGATCGGCATCCTCAAATAATTGTTGGTCGGTCTCGGGGGCACAGACGGTGCGCGAAAAACCGAGCGCCTTGGCCAGTTGCGCCAGGGCGACGGCCACCGGGCTGGCGCCGAGGATCACCAGTTCAGGGCGTGGAATGACCGGCTCGACAAAGACATCCATGGTGCCCTGACTGGGGCACATGTTGCGGGCAAACCGAACCCCGTCTCTCTCGTCGCCTGCGGCAACGCCGCTGTCGGACAACAGATCTTCCGGCTGGATCGAGACCAGGCGCGGCTCGCCATCGGCGATGGAATCGCGTGCCGCTTTCAGCACCGCCGCACGAGCGCAACCGCCGCCGATCCATCCTTCGGCCACCGTGCCATCGGCCTGAATGACCGCCTTGGCGCCGGCCTTGGCCGAGGTCACGGAAATGGTGCGAATGACCGTGGCGATGGCAAACGGTTCGCCGTCCTGTTTGAGGTTGGATACCAGTTGATGAATGTCTGCGGGCGCGTTCATGATCAAAGCCTCGCCAAATGAGGTTCCAGGGCGGCGAGATCGTCCAGCGTGTTGGCCGCGGCGAACAGGTCGAGATGAGGAAGGGCCGCTGCCATGCCTTTGGTTACCGGCTCGTAGTCCTTCCAGCCCTTCAGTGGATTGAGCCAGATGATCTTGCAGCCGCGCTTTTTCAGACGGGCCAGTGCCGCGGCGATCTTTTCGGGTGGATCGGTGTCGTAGCCGTCGGACAAGATGATCACGACGGACCGACCATTGACCATGCGGGCCGCGTACTGCTGGTTGAAGAGCTCCAGATTGCTGCCGATCTTGGTGCCGCCGCCAAATCCCTGGGCCATCATCGACAGGCGATTGACCGCCCGAAAAGTATCGCCATCCCGCAGGGCATCTGAAATGCGCACCAGCTGGGTGTGAAACAGATAGGCATCGGTTCGTTGGTCGGCTGATATCAGGCCTTTCAGGAAGGCGAGAAAGACCCGCGAATAGACCATCATCGATCCGGACACGTCGAGCAGGGCTACGAGATGCACCGGACGATCCGGCTTGCGGCGCTTGAACAGATGGATCGGCTCGCCACCGCTGGAAACGCTCTTGCGGGCAATGCGGCGCAAATCCAGTGCCGCACCGCGGCGCGCCGCCCGACGCCGCCGTGACCGACGATCGCGTATGCTGCGCGCAATCTGTTCGGCAACCTTTTCGGCCCGCGCCAGATCTTCCGGCTTCATGAACTCGCGCAGATCCGCCTTGTTGACGTTGAAGAGTGTCGAGGCGATCAGTTTGCCGTCGCCGGACTGTTCAGCCTCGCCGTCTTTTCCGTCATCCGGTGATTCAGTCTGGCCCCTGCCCGACGCTTGCTGGGCGTCATCCAGCAGGCTGCGGTTGCTCCACCGGTCCTTGTGGTGCGGCTTTTCTTCGGTCGTCTTCTGGCGTTCGCGCTCGCGCCCCCTGGCATACCAGTAGGCATTGAACAGTTCATCGAAGCGCCCATAACGGTCTGCGTCATTGGCGCAGATGGCTTTCAAGGCCATGCGCGTCTGCCCCGGCTGGCTGGCATCAATCGCGTTGAGGGCCAGCAAGGCCGTCTCGGTTTCGGCGACCCCGACATTCATGCCGTTCAGGCGCAGATGGGCGATGAAGCCGGCCATCCGGTCAGCCACGCCATCAGCACGTGTTGGGAAACGGGTGACCGGCATCAGGCAGCCTTCCCGACCAAGCGCTGCGCTACTTCCGTCGGCACGGCGGCCTGATCGGCCTGGGTCTTCAACAGGCAGACAAGGCTGGCCTGAAGCGTCACCGGATCATCGCTGAGATCGTTGAGACCAAGGCCTGCAATAGCGGCAGCCCAATCCAAAGTCTCGGCCACGCCGGGCTTCTTTTCCAGCTCTTCCTTGCGCAGGGCCTGGACGAATCCGACGATCTGTTCCGCCAGTCGCGCGTTGAGGTCGGGCTGGCGCTTTTGAAGGATGGCCAGTTCGGTTGCTCGATCGGGATATTCCACGAAGGAATAGATGCAGCGACGGCGCAGCGCGTCCGATAGATCCCGCGCTCCATTCGCCGTCAGCACAACGAGCGGTTTGGAGACCGCATTGACCGTGCCCATTTCAGGGATGGAGATCTGGAAGTCGGACAGAATTTCCAACAGAAAGGCTTCAAACTCTTCGTCGGCCCGATCGATCTCGTCGATCAGCAGAACCGGCGCGACCTCCTGCTGGATGGCTTCCAGCAACGGCCGGCGCAGCAGGTATTTTTCAGAAAAGATTTTTTCCTCGATATCGTCCTGCTGCGGCCCATCGCTGGACGCACGAATGGCCAGTAATTGGCGCTGATAGTTCCACTCATAGATCGCGGAAGAGGAATCGAGGCCCTCGTAGCACTGCAGACGAATGAGGTTGGTATTGCGAATGTCCGCCAAGGTCTTGGCGATCTGGGTTTTGCCAACACCCGCCGCACCTTCCAGNAACAGCGGACGGCCCAGCGTGATTGACAGATACAGGGCCATGGCCAATGCGTCAGAGGCCACGTAGCCGTTGGCATCAAGATCGTTCTTTACGTCGGTCCAAGTCATGATCACACCCACAAGAGCTTCGCGGGACATCTCCCGCGAAGCTGTTTTTGCTTAAGATCCACGAATTAGTCGTGCAGACCAAGTCCGTTGGCGGTCTTCCAGATCCGCCAGTGGTCGTGTGGCATGTGTGTCTGGGTCAAACCGAAGCTGCGGAACGCATCATGCACCGCGTTCGAGAAGGCCGGTACACCGCCAACATTCGGACTTTCGCCCACGCCTTTGGCACCGATCGGATGATGCGGGCTTGGGGTGGTGGTGAAGTCGGTGATGTAGTTGGGCGTTTCCCAGCTGGTCGGAATGAAGAAGTCCATCAGCGAACCGGTCTTCACATTGCCCATGTCGTCATAGGCAATCTCCTGACCCATGGCGATCGCCAGGGCTTCCGTCAAACCACCATGGACCTGGCCTTCGATGATCATCGGATTGATCCGCGTGCCGCAGTCATCCAGCGCATAGAAGGTGCGGATGTCGGCTGTGCCGGTGTCCACATTGATGTCCAGAACGCAGATATAGGCGCCAAACGGATAGGTCATGTTTGGCGGGTCATAGTAGCTGACCGCTTCAAGACCCGGCTCGACGCCCGGGATAGCCTGGTTGTAGGACGCGAAGGCAATTTCCTTCATCGTCTTGAAGCGCTCTGGCGCTCCCTTGACGACAAAGCGGTCAACATCCCACTCAACGTCATCGTCGTGCACTTCCAGCAGATAGGCCGCGATCATCTGCGCTTTGGCGCGGATCTTGCGACCGGCCATCGCCGTTGCTGCACCGGCCACCGGTGTCGAGCGCGACCCGTAGGTACCCAGCCCGTAAGGAGCCGTGTCGGTGTCGCCCTCTTCCAACGTGATGTCGTCGGCGGGAATGCCGATCTCGCTGGCCAGGATCTGAGCGAAGGTCGTGGCATGGCCCTGGCCTTGCGAAATCGTGCCCAGTCGGGCGATCGCCGAGCCTGTCGGGTGAATGCGGATTTCACAGGAATCGAACATGCCGAGACCCAGAATATCGCAGTTCTTGACCGGTCCGGCACCAACGATCTCGGTGAAGTGGGTCAAACCAATGCCCATCAGGGTGCGGGTCTTGCCAGCCTTGAAGTCTTCCAGACGCTGCGCCTGTTCTTCTCTGAGCTGCTTGTAATTCACCGCGTTCAGTGCCTGATCCCAGGCGGTGTGGTAGTCGCCGGAGTCGTATTCCCAGCCCAGTGCCGACTGATACGGGAACTGGTCCTTCTTGATGAAGTTGATGCGGCGCAACTCGGCGGCATCCATGTCCAGCTTAATGGCCAGGACCTCGATCATGCGCTCGATGAAATAGGCCGCTTCGGTCACCCGGAAGGAACAACGGTAGGCGACGCCCCCCGGTGCCTTGTTGGTGTAGATACCATCGACACACAGATAGGCAGTTGGAATGTCGTAAGACCCGGTGCAGATGTTCATGAAACCGGCGGGGAACTTGGTTGGGTCCGCACAGGCATCAAAGGCGCCGTGGTCGGCCGTGGTGTGACACCACAGACCGGTGATCTTGCCTTCCTTGGTCGCAGCGATCTTGCCCTGCATCCAGTAGTCGCGTGCAAAGGCTGTCGATGTCAGATTTTCGATCCTGTCTTCGACCCACTTGACCGGCTTGCCGGTGACAATGCTGGCGACGATGGCGCAGACATAGCCGGGATAAACGCCAACCTTGTTGCCGAAACCACCCCCGATATCCGGCGAAATCACCCGGATATTGTGCTCGGCAATGCCGGAGATCAACGACGCCACCGTACGCACGGCGTGCGGTGCCTGGAAGGTGCCGTGCAGGGTCAATTTGCCATTGACCTTGTCCATGCTGGCAACAGCGCCGCAGGTTTCCAGCGGGCACGGATGGGTGCGGTGATAATAGATCATCTCCTCGGCCACCACATCGGCATCGCCGATGACCGCCTCGGTCTGTTCTTTTTCACCGGCTTCCCAGGTGAAGATGTGGTTGGGGTGACGGCGCGCACCATGAGCGCCTTCAAGATTGTCGGCGATATCTTCGCGCAACACCGGTGCGCCTTCGATCTCCGCCTTGAACGGATCAACCAGAACCGGCTGCTCCTCGTATTCGACCTCAACAAGCTCGACGGCGTCAGCCGCTGCATAGCGGTCGCTGGCGACGACGAAGGCGACTTCCTGGCCCTGGAACAGCACTTTGCCGTCGGCAAGAACCATCTGCTTGTCGCCGGCCAGGGTCGGCATCCAGTGCAGGCCTAGAGGCTCCAGATCGGCGGCGGTCAGAACCGCAACCACACCAGGCACGGCCATGGCAGCATCGGTGTTGATCGATTTGACATAAGCGTGCGGATAGGGCGAGCGGACGAAGTCGCCGAACAGCATGCCCGGCAGTTTCAGGTCATCCACATAATTGCCTTTGCCCTGAGTGAACCGGGCGTCCTCGACGCGCTTTCTTGAGGTGCCAAGGCCTTTCAGGGCGGCGGCGCGTTCGGATTTCGGAGGGGTCATCTCATTCATTGTGCTGCCTCCTTCGCGGCGTTCATTTCGGCGGCGGCGGCCAGGATCGACTTGACGATATTCTGGTAGCCGGTGCAGCGGCACAGGTTGCCGGCCATGCCGAAGCGTACTTCCTCTTCCGTCGGATCAGGATTTTCCTGAAGCAGACGATAGGCACGGGTGATCATGCCCGGCGTGCAGAAACCACACTGCAGGCCATGATGTTCCTTGAACATCTCCTGCAGAACATGAAGACCGTCGGGATTGCCAAGACCTTCTATGGTGGTGATGTCGGCGCCATTGGCCTGGGCCGCAAACACGGTGCAGGACTTCACCGACTTGCCGTCCATATCGACGGTGCAGGCACCGCAGTGAGACGTCTCACAACCAATGTGAGGGCCAGTAATATCGAGCCGCTCGCGCAGCACGTGGATCAGCAGTTCACGCGGTTCGGCGAGGGTTTCAACCTGCTCCCCGTTGACTGTCAGTTTAAGATGCATTTTTTCCATGATTTCCTCCCGCAGCTTAAGCGCGCTCGATGGCGCGTTCGATGGCGGTGCGCACGACGACACCGGCTGCATGTTTTTTGAATTCAACCGGACCGCGATTGTCCTCGGATGGGTCGGACGCGCCAACGGCGGCGGCAACAGCAGCGCTGATGTCATCACCCGACAGGGACGAACCAACGAGCTTGGCCACGGCCTCTTCGCAATAGATCGGCGTGTCGGCCAGGTTGGTCAGGGCAATTGATGCTGCTGAACAAGACCCGCCGTCTTTGGAAATGAGCACGCCGGCGGCGGCTGTGGCATAGTCACCAATCTTGCGCTTCTGCTTTTCATAGGCGTAGCCGCTTGCGCTCGCATCGAAAGATATCGACGTCAGAATCTCATCGTCCTCACGCGCGGTAAAATAGGCCGCTTCATAGAATTCACGTGCTGACACGGTGCGTTCGCCTGATGGTCCAACGAGTGTATAGGTGGCGGCAAGACATTGCATCAGGCCCGGCATGTCATTGCCCGGATCGCCGTTTGCCACATTGCCGCCGATGGTGCCCATATAGCGCACCTGTGGGTCGGCAATCTGCAGCGCTGCTTCACGGATGATTGGGGCGCTGGCCGCAAGCTGATCATCGGCGATCAGTTCATGCTGTGTCGTCATGGCGCCAATCGTCACCGTGCCACCATCAACAGAGATGCCTTTCAAACCGCCGATCCCTTGCAGATCGACAAGATGAGAAAGCCCGGTCATCCGCAACTTCATCATCGGGATCAGGCTGTGTCCGCCCGCAACAACGCGCGCTTCATCGCCATGGTCACTGATTATTTTCACCGCATCTTCGACCGAGTCCGGCCGGTGATACTCAAAAGCAGCTGGTATCATCATTTCCTCCCAGTAATCTGATCCGGGAAGGATTTCACAGGCCTATATTGAATGAGAATGGCGGATACGCCGACGGCGCTCGTTTTTCACGAAATGCGAAATAAGCGCGCGAAATGCGCACGAAAATCAGGTCAAACCCAGCGCATCTCGCACTTCCGAAAGCCGCGAACGGCTGACGGGAACCTTGTCCAGGGATTGGTGGGCATCGAAATAGCACACCCCATTGTCCTTCTTGCGCTCAAAACTCGACACATGCGCTGGGTTTATGAGGTAGCTGCGATGAACCTGGATGAAGGCTTCATTGTGCATCCGCTTGACCAGTTGCGATATCGGCCAGGGGCAGAACAATTTCTCGTCTCTGACATAGAGAATGGTGTAGTGCCCCTCGGCGCGGATGGCGGCAATTTGATCGGGTGCCGCAAAGAAGGTGCGGTTGTTTTTTTCATAGGGGATGCGCAGGGTTTCCGGATCGGCTTCCTCGACCGAGATCGGCATCAGGGAAGCCGTTGGTGCCTCTGCGGCGACTGGTTGCTCGCTGCCCTGCGATGCTGCTGGGCTGTCGGTGTCGGTCAGGAAGGTTGTGCCGGTGAGCAGGAAGCCACCGCAAATGATGAAGGCTGCGCCGGTCACGGCAAAGGCCAGGGCCTCGTTGCTGATCAACAGTTCGCCTGCCCGGGCGGTTTCGTCAACTGCAAAGTCGGTGCCCATCATGGCGACGAAGTGGACGGCAAATACCGCAATGCCGAATCCAAAGCTGCCCAAAATGATGTTGAGATCGCGCCGACGGCTATAGGCAAAGAAAATGGTTGCCACGCTGAGACCAACGGAAACCGCGATGGCGATCAGCACGCCGCCAACCGGGTAGATCGGTACGACACGCCGAATGCCGGACATGCCCAAATAATGCATGGCCAAAATACCGGTTCCAACGAGAATGCCGGCGGCCGCCATCGACAAGGTGGTGCGCGATCTGAAGTGCAGAATCAGCAGCGCCAATCCGACCACCAAAATGGCGATCAGGGCCGAAGCCAAAGTGGTCAGCGGGTCGTAGAAAAAGGGGGTTGAAAGCTGCAGCCCCAGCATCGCCACAAAATGCATCGACCAGATGCCGCCGCCCATCGCCAGGGCCGCCAGAACAATACGTGCCTTGCGGTTGCGATCGGCCAGTTCCGATGCCCCTTGCAGCAATGAAAGGCCCGAAAAACCCGCCATCATCGCAATCAGGAATGAGGCGAGGACCAGCAAATGGTTATGTGCGTGCTCAAGCAAAGGTCACACCCGTTTGACCGCTACAGGGTTCAGTATTGGGTTGGCAACCTACAACACGGTTTTGCCGATTTCCATTAGACAGGTGATTTATTTCGCAACCATCTTTGGCCGCGCCACGCCGCACTGCGCCGCTATTCGGCGGCGCGCAGTTGCGGGACGTCGAAGTCAATCACCTGTGGGCTGCCAGCATCGTTATCGGCGGTCTTCTTGCGCGGTTTGCGATACAGCAGGGCAAAGACCGGCGGGGTGAAATAGAAGGAGACGATTGTCGACAGCAGGACGCCGCCCGCCACCGACATGGCGAAGGGCGGCCAAAATCCGCCGCCGCCCAGGATCAGCGGCAGGAAACCGCCGAAGGTGGTCACCGTGGTGGAGAAGATGTGACGGCTGGAGCGCATCACAACGCCGACCATGGCTTCCCTGTCGCCCGATGCTGCATCGTCGTTTTGCTGCAGTCCGGTCATGATGATGATCGCAGCATTGATCGACACGCCAATCGAGCCGATGACGCCGATGATCGCGTTGATGCCGAACGGGAACTGAAAAACGGCCAGCGACAACAGGGACAGTCCGGCCGACAGGACACAGACGACCAGGGCGACGACCGACAGACGGAACGAATTGAACGTCATGACGATGGTCGCGATGGTGAGCGTTACGATCATGCCGACCGAGGCCATCAGATTGCCCAGCGTATTTGAGCGCGCATCGCTGTCACCGCCCAGCTCAAGCCGATAGCCTGGCGGCATGGCAAAATTCACCGCCTCAAGCCGCGCAGTGACCGCCGACAGCGCTTCTTCCGGCAACACCTCGCGCAGGGTGAAGCCCTGAATGGTGTTGGTGCGCTCGCCGTTGCGGCGGCTGATGGCTGTCTCTCCGGGCATCAAGCGGATATCGGCAACGGCGGACAGGGGAATGGCGGCGTAGCGCCCGTCGCGTGCCCCCGCTGTCGTCGCCGAAGATATGATCGGCAGATCGCGGATGGCGTTCAGATCGCCGCGCAGATCATCCCCCAATCGGACGCGCACCGGCAACTGTTCGGGTCCTTCCAACAGCGACCCGCCGGTGACCCCTTCCAATCCTGCCTGCAACTGGCGGGCGACACTTGAAAGATCCAGACCAAGAGAACGGACTTTCGTTTCGTCAACATCAACGACGACCTTGGCGGCGCCTGCAGAGGACGTCGCGCGCGCTAAAGTGACAGTCTTGACCTCGGACACGATGGACATCAATTCATCGCCAACGCTGCGCAAGGTATCGAGATCAGGGCCAACGATGCGCAGCTCGACGGGGGCAGCAACCGGCGGCCCCTGAACAAGACCGCGCACCAGAACCTGCGCTTCCGGTGCGGCGTCGGGCAGCGTCCGCTCCAACCGGCGCAGCAGTTCTTCGGTCGCTGCAGCTGATGATGTGGTGATCATCGCTTGGGCGTAACCAGGTGCGTTGTCGCGGCCGGCCGTGATATTGTAGTAGAATCCAGGTCCTGAAGCGCCGATCGTCCAGAACACTTTTTCAATCGCCGCCTCGTCGCGCAGCAATTGATCAAGGCGCAGCACCACCTCTTTGGTTTGCGAAATTGCGGTGCCCGGCGCCATGTCGATTTCCACGTAGAACTGGTCCCGGTCAACCCCGGGAAAGAACTGCGCAGTCAGGGTCGGCATCGAGGCGAAACCGGCCAGGGGCAAAACCAGCGCCAGGGCAATCGCCCGTGAAGGATTGCGCACAGCAAGTCGCAAACTGCCCTCAAACAGACGGGCCAGCGGTGTAATCGACAGGCCTGCATTCAAAGCGCTTGCCGAGCGGGTGTCGGGCATCAGCCAGCCGGCAATCGCCGGTGTCACCGTCAGCGCGATGATGAAAGACCAGAACAGCATCGTCACCACGGCAATGGCGATGGAGCCCACAAAGTCACCCGCCGGACCCGGCAGCAAAATCATCGGCGTGAAGGACAGGGCGGTGGTTACGGTGGACGCAAACAGCGGCCCCCACAGCCGCCGCACCGCCTCGCCGACAGCATCCAATCGCTTGTAGCCAGCGCGGATGCGTTGACCGACCTCGTCGGTCATGACAATGCCGGCGTCGACCAAAAGTCCCAGCGCGACGATCAGACCTGTGACCGACATCTGATGGATCGCAAGACCCATAAAGTTCATCGTGGCCAGAGTGGCGAGGCTGACGATCGGCAAGATCAGGGCGACGATCATGGCTGCACGAATGCCGAGCGTCAGCAACAGAACGCCGACCACCAGCGCCACGCCGATCGCCATGTTGATGCCGACTTCGGTCAACCGATCTGCCGTATAGGACGACTGGTCAAACACCAGTTCCAGCTTCAGGCCGCCGGGCACCGATTGGGCGTAGTCAGCAACCAGCTCGCGCACAAAGCCGGCCCAGACATCAACCTGCAAACCGGACTCAAGCGTCGCGGCCACCAATACGGCAGGACGGCCGTTTTACTGTCTTGGCCCCCTAAAACTGTGCCACTATTTGAGTGTCACAGGAGGAACGAGGGATGGCCCGGAAACGGT
>JABSRX010000119.1 GCA_013214695.1 Rhizobiaceae bacterium
GCGGGGCACTTTGAATACCCAGACGCTGAGATCAGCGGGCGTGGGAATGATGAGGCTCGTTTATGTATGCGCTCACGCTGTCGGGCGGCAAGCCGCCCTTCGCTCCGCGGGGGCGGCGCACAAGCGCCGGGCCGCTCTTCGCGGCCTGACACGCAGCCACCGAATTGACCTCACCTGGAATACGGCGAGATCTACATCCTCAAACCAATCCCGCCACCGCATGATCCTTAAACGCATGCGGGCGGTGCATCTTCAACATCCGCTTGGCTTCGTCCTTCTGCCCGGTTGCGATCAGGGCCTGGGCCAGGGCGAACTCGACGAGGTCGCGCTGGGCGCGGCTGCCGCCGAGGCGTTCATGCTCGCCCATAATGCCGACCAGATGGGCAATCGCCGCTTCGCCGTCCGGCGTGTCGGCAGCCAGGGAGCGGAAGGCTTTGGCCACCGACGCCACCACCGGCGCCGCCGGGCCCTTGGCCCCCTCGATCACCGCCTCCAGCCGGTCCTGCTCGCCGGCCATGGCATGGGCCAAAGCAGCATGGGCATCGGCAAAAGCGAGGCCGGGATTGGGGAACTTTTGGGCCGCATAATCGCTGACCTGCTGCCAGCGGCTGCGCTCCACTTTGGCGCCGGCCAGCCCGGCCCGATAAAGAATGGCGACACTGTCGGTCATGATGTTGAGCGGCGGTGCGCCGTCGCGCTCGGGCAGCACATGGGAGTCAAAAATCTGCCACATGGCGTCCATGTCGCCGAGGTCGAGGGCCCAGAGCGCCACGTGCCAGCTGATGTGACAGTGCAGATAGGCGGAGGCCTGATAGGCGCCCCAGAAATCCTTCAGATAGGCATAGCCCTCCTGGCTGGCGCCGTTTTCATAATACAGATGAGAGCGCACATGGGCGCTGTGGGCGCTGTCGGGGCGCAGCTGCAGGGAGCGCTCGATATTCGCCTCGGCCGGGCCGGTCTGCCCGGCCTCCATCTGGGCAAAAGCGTGCTGGCACAGGAACCACCAGTCATCGCCATAATGCGGTTGCAGCATCGACATATAGGCCAGCTGTTCCGCCTCGCGCCCGCTTTGACCGGAAAAGCCGATCAGCCCGAACACCCCGGCGCAGGTCTGGGCCAGCATGATGTCGCGCGGATGTTCGGCGACATGGGCCCGCACCCGCTGATAGCCCTGCGGGCCGCGGCCTTCGATCAGGTCGCCGATAATGTCGATCTGTGCCGCCTCGCGTGGTGACGCCGCCGGGGCGAGTTGGCGGGCAATTGCCAGTTCCGCCTTCGCCTCGGCCGGGCGCCCGGTAGTGACGTAATAGCGGGCCAGGCCGAGATGCGGCATGGCGAAATTCTCATCCGCTTCAATGGCACTGCGATAGGCGCTGTCGACCCCGTCCATCGCGCCGATGAATCGGTCAATGCCCTCCACATAGGCATCGCGCGCCGCCTGCGAGCGGGTGGTGATAGGACTGCCGTAACGGTCTTCAAGCATGTTTGCCTCCCAACAGATGTGGTTAGGCTGTCATTGCGATTGATCGAAGTCCAGCCGTTGGGGGCAAAGGCCGGTTGATTTTCCACGTCCTCTCGGTAAACACAGGGTCATGCGTAGCTTCAACCGCCTCACCATTCTGGCCGTTCTGTTCGGCGGCATCGGCCTGTTCTGGGCGGCCTACAGCATTTTCAAGGGGCAGGAGACCAACAAGGCGGCGGCGCAGTTGAGCCTTTTTCGCAGCACCATCGGTGCGGAGTTGGAACGGTTCAGCCATCTGCCCTTCGTGCTGTCGCTGGATCCGCTGGTGGCGCAGACGCTGGAGGGGGGCGATCCGGGCATTCTTGACAAGCGGCTGGCCCGCATTGCCCAAAGCGCCGGGGTCGATGCGATCTATCTGATGGATCTCGATGGGCTGACGATTGCCGCCTCGAACGCCAGGACGGCGCGCAGTTTTGTCGGCCAGAACTATCAGTACCGCCCCTATTTTCAGGAAGCGCTGAACGGCGAGCTGGGAGAGTTTTACGGCATCGGCGCAACCACCGGCATTCCCGGCTACTTCTTCGCCATCGCGGTGCGGCCCAGCAATGCACAGGGCAGGGCGCAGAGCCGCGGTGTGGTCGCTATCAAGGTCGACCTGTCGGCGCTGCAGACAAGCTGGCAGAGCTCCGGCGCCCGCATCATGCTGTCGAATTCCGATGGCGTCGTGCTGCTGGCATCGGATCCCGAATGGCGCTACCGCACCCTGGTTGATCTGTCGCCGGAGCAGTTGGAACGCATCCGTGCCTCACGGCAATTCGGAAAGGAAAGCCTGGCGCGGCTCGACTGGCTGCCCGATGGTCTGAACCAGACGGCGCGCATTGGCGGCAACGACTATCTGTATCTGACCAGCACCGATCTGCCGAATTCCTGGTCGCTGCATTATTTCGCCCCCAACGATCAGGTGTTCATTCGCGCCGCACTGATCACCGGCGGCTATCTGCTGCTCAGCGGTCTGTTGTTCATCTTCGTTCAGGTGCGGCGCGAGCGGCGCATCGGCGCGGCCTTGCAACGCTCGGAATCAGAAGAGGCGCAATTGCGGCTGGCCAATGAGCGGCTGGCGGTGGAAATCGACGAGCGCCTGGCCGCTGAAAAGAGCCTGAAGAAAACCCAGGCCGAACTGGAACGGGCCGGGCGGCTGGCGGCACTGGGCCAATTGGCGTCGTCGGTGACCCATGAGCTCGGCCAACCCATCGCGGCCATGCGCAACCAGTTGGCGGCAGCGGAAATGGCCAGTGGCAAGACAGCGCTCGGCGACAAGATGCAGGGTCTGGTGGCGCGCATGGAGGACATCACCCGGCAGCTCAAATTCTTCTCCCGCAAGGGGCGGGACATGTTCGAGACCATCGATCTGGTCGCAGTCATGGGCAATGCGTTGGAACTGCTGGAGGCGACGATCGAGAAGGATCAGGTGGCGGTGAGCTTTCAGCACGACGGGGCGCCGGTTCTGCTGCACGGCAACAAGCTACGCATCGAACAGGTGATGACCAATATCGTGCGCAACGGGCTCGACGCGATGGAGGAGAGCGCCACGCGCAGGCTGCGCATTGAGGTGGTGCAGGACGAAAACGAGGTTTGGTTCGAGGTGCAGGATACCGGGCATGGTCTCGGCGACATGACCCTTGAAGATCTGCGCGAACCGTTTACGACGACCCGGGCCAGCGGCAAGGGCATGGGGCTCGGCCTGACGATCACGGCGGGCATCGTCAACGACCATGGCGGCACGATGACGGCGGAGAGCCTGGCCGAAGGCGGGGCGCTGTTTCGCGTTGCCTTTCCGGCCCAAACAGGAGAACGCGACGGGTGACGACATTTCGAATTCTGGTCATCGACGATGACCGCATGATGCGCAATTCGCTGGTCGACCTGATCGAGGCCCGGGGCTGGACGGCCAAGCCGCTGGCCCGCGCGGTGGAAGCCGAGCGCTGGATCGACCAGTTTCAGCCCGACGTCATTCTGTCCGACGTGCGCATGCCCGAAATGTCCGGCATGGAACTGCTGGAAAGTCTCGACGGCGTTGCCGCCCCACCGATCGTGCTGATCTCCGCCCATGGCGATATTCCCATGGCGGTGGAGGCGATGAACCACGGGGCTTATTCGTTTGTCGAAAAGCCCTATGAGCCGAAGCGCCTGCTGACCATTCTGGCCCACGCCGCCGACCAGCACCGCATGCGCAACAGCAACCAGCGGCTGCGTCAGCGCCTGCAGGAACTGTCCGGGCTGGACCGCGTTCTGGTCGGGCAATCGCAGCCGATGCAGCGGCTGCGCGAGACGATGGCGCTGGTCGCCGACAGCGATGCTTCGGTTTTGGTGCATGGCGAGACCGGCACCGGCAAGGACCTCGTCGCCCATGCCCTGCATGACATCAGTGCGCGCTGCGACGGGCCTTATGTCGCCGTCAACGCGGCTCAGTTCAGCGCCGAGCAATTGCCGGCGCTGGCCCGCAGCGCCGCCGGTGGCACGCTGTTTCTCGATGAAATCTGCGCCTGTCCGATCGACGTGCAACCGAGATTGTTGCGGTTGATCGAGACCAAGGAGATTTTGCTGCCGGGCGAAAGCCTGCCGGAAAAGGTTGATCTGCGGGTTATTTCGGCAACCAATGAAAGCGTCGAGAAGGCCGTCGAGGAGGGCCGCCTGCGCCGCGATCTGCTCTACCGGCTCGATACGTTCGGCCTCAACCTGGTGCCGCTCCGGGAGCGGTTGGATGATCTGCCCCTGTTGGCACTGCGCTTTCTCAACGAGTTTGCCACGGCCTACGAGACGCCGGTGCCGGATATCAGCGAGGCGGATCTGGCGGCCCTGATGGCCCATGAGTGGCCGGGCAATGTGCGTGAGTTGCGCAATGTCTGCGAGCGCCGGGTGATCTTTGCCCGCCATGATACCGGCGATATGGCGCAGGCCATGTCCGGGCCGGTTCTCGACACGCTGGACAAGCCCGGCCTGCGCGAGGCGGTGGCGGCTTTCGAGCGGCAGATGATCAGCCGCGCGATCCAATCGCATCAGGGCAAAATGGACGATGTTGCCGAACATTTGGGCATTGGCCGCCGCACTTTGAACGAAAAGATCGTCAAACTCGGCATGGACAAAGACGCGCTTCTTTGAGCTATGCGGAAATCCGCAGGCTGCCCCGTGGACCATCAGCGATTTTCTTCATGAGTCCGCCGCATCAATTTCCGCTTGGATGGGTCCACCTATTAGACCGGAGGATTCTATCTATGAAAAAACACCTTAGCACGCTGGCCCTGTCCGCTGTTGCCCTGACTTTTGCCGGGCAGGCCATGGCCGCCGAATGGAACGTCTCGCTGTGGGGCAAAAAACGCGCCTTCACCGAGCATGTTGAAAAGCTGGCCGAGCTGGTCAGCGCCAAGACCAATGGCGAGTTCACTCTGAACCTGTCCTATGGCGGCCTGTCGAAGAACCGTGAGAACCTCGACGGTATCTCCATCGGCGCTTTTGAAATGGCTCAGTTCTGCGCCGGTTATCACCGCGACAAGAACCCATCGATCACCGTTCTGGAACTGCCGTTCCTCGGTGTCACATCGCTGGAGCAGGAAATTGAGCTGTCGAAGGCCGTCTATGCCCATCCAGCAACCGTTGCTGACCTGAACCGCTGGAACGCCACGCTGCTGATGCCGTCGCCTCTGCCACAGTACAACATTGTCGGTGTCGGCGATGCACCCAAGACCCTGGACGACTTCAAGGGCCTGAACGTGCGTGCAACCGGCGGTATCGGTAAAGCCATGGCTTCCATCGGCGCTGTGCCAACATCCATGTCGGCCAGTGAAGTGCGTCAGGCCATGGATTCAGGCGTCGTCAAGGCGGTCAGCTTTGCCCCACACGCCCACATGTCTTTCGGCACCATCGAAAACGGCAAATGGTGGACCACCAACCTCAATCCCGGCACCGTCAACTGCCCGGTTGTCGTCAACACCGACGCGCTGAACGACCTGAGCCCGGCTCATCGTGAAGCCCTGTTGGGTTCTGTCGATGAGGCCCTGGATCACTACGTCGCCAACTACAATGGTGCGACCATGGATGCTTGGGGTCCTGAGCTGGAGAAGCGCGGCATTGCAAAGGTGACTTTCACCGACGCGGAAATCGCTGCCTTCAAGGAAGCTGCAGCTGCTCCAGCCGCAAAGGAATGGATCGAACAGAACACTGCCGCCGGCCTGCCGGCCCAGGAACTGTATGATCTGGTCACCGGCATGATCGCCAAGGCCAACTAAAATACCCGCCCTGCCTCGGCCGCATAAGCCGGGGCAGGGCCTTTTTGAATGAATTTTGACGCCAGCCGCGCGGGGAGGCTTCATGGCAACGGCAACATTGGTGCTGTCCGACGACAGCACGCTCAGCAAACTTGATCGCAGTTTTCTCAAGATCGAACGCATCTTCGCATTGATGAGCGGTTTCGCCGTTTTTTCTTTGATGCTGCTGGCGGTCGTGTCGGTGGGTGGACGCAACGCGCTCAACCAACCACTGCCCGGTTATGTTGACTGGATCGAGCAGGCAATGCCGCTGATCGCCTTCATGGGGGTTGCCTATGTGATGCGTGAAGGCGGCCATATCCGCATGGACATCGTGGTCGGACAACTCAAGGGCCGGACCCTCTATGCAGTTGAATTCTTCACCACCCTGGCCGTTTTGCTTTTGATGGTGCTGCTGGTCTGGGGCACCTGGTCCCACTTTGAACGCAGCTTTGATTTCGCCGCGCCGATGTGGAGCCGCGATTCCTCGATGGACATTGCCTTACCGATTTGGCCAGCCAAGCTGTTGGCGCCGATCGCCTTTGCCAGCCTGTGTTTGCGCCTTTGCCTGCAGCTTTGGGCCTATGCCCGCGCCGTGATGACCGGCAACGCTATTGCCGTGCCGCTGATTCCGGACGCTGCCCAGCAAGCTCAAATGGAAGCTGATCAACTGAAGGATCAGAACTGATGGAACCGATTGAAATTGGCCTTTGGGTCACCGGCGGGTTGCTGGTTCTCGTTGTTCTTGGCATGCGCGTTGCCTTTGCCGCTGGTCTGGCCGGCCTGATCGGCCTTATCTGGATCTTCTGGGCCAAGAAAGGCTACGACGGCGAAGACTTTATTTGGGCCTTGGGCGTGGCTGTAAAGACCGCGGGTCAGGTACCGCATTCCAAGGTGTCGAGCCAGGCGCTCAGCCTGATCCCAACCTTCATCCTGATCGGCTATCTGGCCTATCACGCCGGTCTGACACGGGCACTGTTTGAGGCGGCCAAGCGCTGGATCGCGTGGGTGCCCGGCGGGCTTGCTGTCTCCACCGTCTTTGCCACCGCCGGTTTCGCAGCCGTGTCCGGTGCATCGGTTGCGACGTCAGCGGTGTTCGCCCGCATCGCGATCCCGGAAATGCTGAAGATCGGCTATGACAAGCGCTTTGCCGCTGGCGTTGTCGCAGCGGGTGGTACTCTGGCGTCGCTCATTCCACCCTCCGCCATTCTTGTGATCTACGCCATTATCGTTGAACAGGATGTCGGCAAACTGCTGCTCGCTGGTTTCGTGCCCGGTGCCTTTTCTGCGCTGATCTATGGCATGCTGATCGTCGGCATGGCGCTGACCATCAAGAACTTCGGCCCAGCGGTCGGTGGCTTTACTTGGAAGGAACGCCTGGTCTCGCTGCCGCCAGCTCTGCCGATTGTATTTGTGGTCGTGACCATCATCTGCTTCGTCTACAACCCGTTTGGCGGCGACGCCTGGGGAACGCCGACCGAAGGTGGAGCCATCGGTGCCTTTGTGGTCTTCCTGATGGCACTTTATCGCGGCATGCGTTGGCCACAGCTGAAAGATGCGTTGCTCGAAACCGCCAAACTCAGCGTGATGATTTTCACCATCATCTGGGGCGTGCTCATCTATGTGCGGTTCCTCGGTTTTGCCGATCTGCCGGGAGCCTTCTCCGACTGGATCACCTCGTTGACCATGTCGCCGATGCTGATCCTGATCTGCATCCTGTTGGCCTATGCGATCCTGGGCATGTTCATGGACGCCATCGGCATGTTGCTGCTGACTTTGCCGGTGGTCTATCCGGCCGTGATGGCGCTGAATGGGGGTGAATTCGTTTCCGCCGCCGACAGCACGTTTGGCATGTCCGGGCCGATGTGTGCGATCTGGTTCGGCATTCTGGTGGTGAAAATGGCGGAGTTCTGTTTGATCACGCCGCCCATCGGGTTGAACTGTTTTGTCGTTGCAGGGGTGCGTGATGATCTGTCGGTGCAGGACGTTTTCAAAGGCGTCACACCCTTCTTCATCGCCGATGGTATCACGATCGCGCTGCTGGTGGCCTTCCCGTGGATTGTACTCTGGTTGCCCAGCCTGGCGAGCGGTTAAACGGATCAGATTTCTGACCCGGAATCGAAAGGGGCCTGCACCGTGATGGTGAGGCCCCTTTTTGCTGCTGTGCTCAGATCATGCAGCTGGGAGGATGGGGTTAGGCGGCAGGCGCCTCCTTGCGGAAGCGGTTCATCTCTTCGAATTTTTCCTGCATCTCAGTTGGGTTGATGAAGGGCAGGACCAGCAAGGCCACACCGAAGGATGCAAATCCGATCACAGCCATGAAGGCCAACAAGGTCAGGCCGAGGCCAGCCATGGCACCACCTACTGTCAAAGCAATGGCGGCGGCTGCAAATGTCGAGATTTTGGCAAAGATCGATTTCATAGTGTTTGTCTCCAAATTGTGTTTATCGCGTCGATGAAACCAATATGGAGGGTGGTTTTCACACCCAACTGACCGCCAGTTTACAATTCTGTAAACTTCAAAGAAACCTGCAGTCCCTGGGGCTTGTTTTGGGCCAGAAGCAGGTCCGCCCCGTGCCGATCAGCGACAGCACGCACCAGCGCCAGGCCAAGACCTGTGCCCTCGCTCTCCCGCGCTGCATCGAGCCGCACCATCGGTTTGATGATCTCGCTGAACTGCGCCGGATCGACACCCGCACCATTGTCGGCAACGCCGATTTCGCGGCCACGGGCAAACAGGGTGATGTCGGGTCCGCCATGGACGAGGGCATTCTGGATGAGATTGGCCAAGGCCTGCACCAACATGCCGCGATCGGCGAATGCTGTGCTGCCGGCTTCGATTTTGACATGCAGGCGCTTGTCCTGCATTTCGGCGACGGGCTCAAAGGTTTCGCCCAATTCTTCGACCAGTTCGGCGAGGTCGACCTGGACAAAACTGTCCTTGCTGTGTCCGGCCTCAATGCGGGCCACCCGCATGATGGTGTCGAATATGGCCGACAGCCGCTGTGCCTCTTCCAGCGCGATGCCGCGCTCTTCGCTGAGCGGCAGCATTTCAAGTTGTGCCCGCAGGCGGGCCAGCGGGGTACGCAGGTCGTGGGCCAGGCTGGCACTGAGATTGCGGGTTTGGGCAACCAATTGTTCCAGTTGTCGGGCGGTGCCATCCAACTGCCGGGCGAGATCGTCGAGGTCGTCGACCGACCGTTCAACACCGGTCCGAGCGGTCAAATCGCCAAGCGCCAGCCGGTCGAGCGTATGATTGATCCGCACCACACGCCGCCGTGCCCAGATGCCGGCGGCCAGGCCGACGGCCAGGGTGAACGAGACAACAAGGGCGGTGGTGAACCAAAGCACGTCGGCCAACAGTTCCAGCGTGTTGTCGCTGTCTTCCAGCGGCAAGGCGATCAGGATCGGGTTGTTCTCACTGTCGCGGGTGATCAGGGCCCGCCAGGTGTCGGAACGGCGAAAGTCCTTGTCGAGATGCACCGTGCCGCTGCCGTTTCCACGCCGCACGACGCGGGCAAAGGGACGAGGCAGGGTGCCAATTTCAGATATCGGGCGGATGATGATCGACGACTGGTCAGGGATTTCGCCATTGGTCTCGACGGTTGCGGCAATGCCGGCCAGTGTGGCGTCGACCCGCTCCAGGACCGCCTTGCGCCCGAGATCCAGCGCCACGAAAATGGCCACCGCCATGCCAATGGCGAAAATGCAGGAAACCAGCAGCGTCAGCCGCAGCGTCGAGGAACGCAGCAGCCAGCGCAGCCGTTTTGCCAGACTAGCGACCAAAGACATAACCTTCTCCCCGGCGGGTTCGCAGCAGCTGTTCCTCAAACGGCTTGTCGATCTTGGTCCGCAGGCGGCTGATATGGGTTTCCACCACGCTGGTGGTTGGGTCAAAGCTCATATCCCAGACCTGTTCGAGCAGCATGGTACGGGTGACCAGGCGGCCCGGGCGACGCATGAAATATTCCAGCAGTTTGAATTCCTTCGCCATCAGCTCGATGCTCTTACCGGCGCGCTCGCAGCGGCGGCCCAGCAGGTCGAGGGAAAGATCGCCATAGCGCAGCGTAGTCGGTTCGCTGCCGCCGCCGCCGCCGTCGCCGCCGGCGGCGCTGGAATCGCCGCGTCGCCCAAGGGCGCTGACGCGGGCCGACAATTCCACGAAAGCAAACGGCTTGGTGAGATAGTCATCGCCACCCGCCTCAAAGCCTTCGACCCGAGAATCGACTTCGCCCAGCGCCGTCAAAAACAGCGCCGGTGTCGTGTTCTTCGAGGCGCGCAGCGATTTCAGAACCGCCAGACCATCGAGGCTCGGCACCATGCGGTCCAGAATCAGCAGGTCATATTCCTGACCCATCGCCGCAATCAGGGCGTCCTTGCCGTCGGCGAAATGGTCCACCACATGGCCTTCTTCGCGCAGCCCGTTGCAGATCCACGGCCCCAATTGCTTGTCATCTTCCAACAATAAAATGCGCATGATGTCCCCGACTTGCTCGCCTGACAAAGAAAGGCCGCCTCATCGGCAGCCTTTCTGATTTAAGCCTTCGGCCATTATGGGCTTAGGACTTCTGGGGTTCAACGCCGCGATCGGCTCCGCGACGCTTTTTGCGGTCGCAATCTTTGCCATCGGCTTCGACCTCAAGCACTTGGCCGGTCTGGGCATCGATTTCGACTTCCATTTCCTGGCCGTCAGCCGCGGCGATTTCGACTTCGTAGATCAGCTTGCCGCGTTCATGTTCCAGCTCGGTTTCTGTAACCTGGCCCGGCACCTCGGCGAGGGCGATTTCGATCGCCTGTGTTTCAGTGACCTTGGCGGTCTCGTTGATTTTTGTCTGCGCGGTGACGATGCCGGCACCCAGGGATGCTGCAAAAAGGGCTGCCAATGTTCCGCCTGCGATCAGTTTCTTCATGATGTTTCTCCGTCTTGTTGTGAAAGACACCGTGTCTTTCGATGAACACAAGATGGAGGGCCTAAATTGCAGGCACCTGCGGTGTTGTTTACAAGTTTGTAAACTTGGCCAGAAAGATGCCTGGCCCGTGAAACCCGCCGCGGTGGCCCCGTTGGAACCACCGCGACAGTCTTTGACTTTCAGCTCAAACGCCGCCCCAGAGGGCGAACGTCCAGTGCTGTGACCCTGATCGACTCTAATTCTGATTGGAAACGGAATTCAGATAAGCGATCAGGTCGTCGATCTGCTTTTCCTTTTTCAAGCCGGCAAAGGCCATCCGGTTGCCGGGCACCAGTTCTTTTGGTTTGGTCACGAAGGCCCGCAAGTTCGCATCATCCCAAACCAGCCCCGACTCGGCCATGGCTTTGGAATATTTGAACCCCTCCACCTTGCCGGCGGTGGCGCCAACAATGTTGTAAAGGCTCGGCCCGACCTTGTTCTTGCCTTCCTTGACATCGTGGCAGGCCTTGCACTTCTTGATTATCTTCTTGCCGGCCTTGATGTTGCCTTCTGCCAGGGCAGGGGTGCTCAGGGCCATCAGGGATGCCAGTGCGGCAGCGACGCATTTGATCATCACATCATCCTTTGGAGTGTCGTGAAAAGCGGGGTCACTTTTCGAATACAACGCGAACAGCCACCGGTGTGACGCGGGTAATGCCCGGCAGTTTGGCCAGTTCCATCAGCTTGTTGACGCCCGGATCGATGCCGAAATCCTCGGTCGACACCATGATGAAATCCGCGGTCGAAACCAGGACACGGTTTTCCGCCAGTCGTGCAACCAGCATTTCGGCTTCCACGTCGACATTGATCCCGGCAAAGGCCAGCACGCCTTCAAAGTCGATGATCGATGTATCGCCGGGCTTCAGATCCTTCACTTCGTCGAGATCGATTTCCCCCGAAACCATGGCCTTTGCCTTACCGCCCTGGAAGACATGCTCCAGCATGCGCTCATTGCGGATGTCGATATTGGTTTCAACCGAACCCAGATCGACGGCCAGGGTGAGCTTGCCATCTTCGCCAACTGTGCCGGTGACCCCTTCGAAATGATGCACTTCGCCGACCGTGTCTTTCTTGATTGAGCCGAAAGCGATGCGCGACTGGTCTTCGACCGCGCTCCATTTGGCATGTCCACCGGCGAAAACGCTGCCGGTCATCATAAGGCTCGCAGCCACTACTGCGCTGGCAAAAAGTTTCATAATTTGGTCCTCCCAAAGTGTGTTGGGCCCCGACGCAGTGCCGCGTTGCGGGGCGGAGGCATGATCGCCCAGCAGAACAACGTCTCGACTTGCCGGTTTATTCGTTTTTTTTATCGATTTTTTTTCAGAGGGCTTTTTTCGAGCCGGGACCAAGCTAGAGCAGAGGGTGTTTTGGATGGCATCAGCGGGCCGTCGACGGTGCTCCGTCGATCGTGATGTCGCATTCACAACAACCGAGTGGATCAGCCTTCTAGATATTCCCAGCGACCAGAAAAGACGCGGGGCAAGGGGAGAAACAGGATGGCTCGACGGTCCAGACAGGCGCGGAACCGCAGCGGGCAGGCCGACACCGCTCCTGCCTCCCCCTATATCCGCCGCACATTGCCATTCTTCGACCCGTTGGATGAAGAGCAGATCGTCAAGCTGGAGGCGCAGGTTGACTGGATCATTCAGGATGTCGGCATTGCGTTTCGCGATGACCCGGTTGCGCTGGATTTGTGGAAGACCACGGACGCGACGATCGACGGGGACATTGTCCGGGCGCCGGCGGACTGGATACGCGCGCTGTGTGCCAAGGCACCGAGCGAATTCATCCAATTGGCCCGCAACCCCGAACGCAGCGTCACAATCGGCGGCGCCAACCAGGTGTTCGCGCCGATCTATGGCGCACCGTTTGTGCGCGATCTGGAGAACGGGCGCCGTTATGGCGATATAAAAGCATTCCAGAACCTGGTGCGCCTGACCTACATGTTGCCGGGCCTGCATCACGGCGGCTTCGTCACCTGCGAACCCTGCGACGTGCCCGTCAACAAGCGCCACCTCGACATGCTGCTGGCTCACATGACGCTGTCGGATAAACCCCATCTGGGCGCCATCACCGAAATGTCCCGGGCTCAAGACAGTGTCGATATGGCTGAAATCGTATTCGGCAAGGATGTGATGGATCAAAATTGCGTCATTTTGGGCAATGTGAACACCAACTCACCGTTGCTGGTGGACAAGGTCGTGACCGAAGCGGCGCGGGTGTACAGCGGCCGCGGGCAGGGCATGATTGTCGTGCCGTTCATTTTGTCAGGAGCGATGGGCCCGGTGTCGACGGCTGCTTCAGTGGCTCAGGCCATGGCGGAGGCGATGATGGTCTGTGCCTATACTCAGTTGATCAAACCGGGATCCCCCTTTGTGCTGGGCAATTTCCTATCGTCGATGTCGCTGAAATCCGGCGCGCCCACATTCGGCATGCCGGAGCCGGTGATGTCGAACTACGCCATTGGCCAACTGGCGCGCCGTGCCGGATTGCCCCTGCGTTGCGGCGGATCGCTCACCGCTTCGAAGGTCGAAGATGCGCAGGCCGCCTATGAAAGCGCCGATTCCATGCACTCCACCATGTTGGCCGGCGCCAACTATGTGCTCCATTCAGCGGGATGGCTGGAGGGCGGCTTATGCACCGGTTTTGAGAAACTAGTGATGGATGCCGATCGCTTGAGCAGTTACCAGAAAATCCTCGATCTGGGGCTGGATACGTCAGACGAAGGGCTGGCACGGGATGCCTATGGCGAGGTTGAGGCCGGCGGTCACTTCCTGGGATGCGGCCATACAATGCGCAACTACCAGACGGCCTTTTACGAAGCGCGCTTGAGCGACAGCGAAAATGTCGAAAGCTGGGAAGAGGGCGGGTCCAAAGACATGCGCCAACGCGCCTTTGAGCGCTGGAACGCCATGTTGAGAGATTATCAAGCGCCCGACCTCGACATCGCGAAGAGGGAAGAACTGGACGCCTTTGTCGCCAAGCGCAAGGAAAGCATGGAAGACGCCTGGTATTGATCAGGCCAGGCATGCGCAGCATCACAAGCAGTTCTGGCACCCCCAACCAATTTCACCGCTAAGAGAATTCGATCTGCCCGCCGCCCGCCGCGCGCCGCCGGCGCGTGGTCGTTTGGCAGGTGAGAAGACCCTTTCTTGATTATAAGAATGGGATCCCAAATATTCGAATATTGATTCACAAAGCGAATTATGACTCCATTTTCTTGACTTTGGGATCCCGAAAGATAGCCTGAGAGCAGCCGAATGCTGCGTTGGGGGAGGCTTGGCTGCTTTTTGGGTGCAACAATCAGGAGAGTACGAACATGAACTTCAAGAAACTCGCACTGGCTGCCGCGTTTGCTGGCGCCTTAGGCCTGGCGAACCAGTCGGCGCAATCTGAAGAATTGTCTGTGGCGACCTTTGTTCCGCCAAGCCACGAAACAGTCACCAAGGCGCTGGCCTGGTTTGAAAAGGAATTGACCGAGCGTTCCAACGGCGAAATCACCATCAAGCTCTACGCCGCCGGTCAGTTGGGCGCCGGCCCAACGCAGCAGTATAAGCGCGTTGTCGAGGGTGTGGCGGACATCACATTCGGGATCGCCGCCTCGACGCCAACCCTGTTTCCAAAAACCATGCTGGCGATCCTGCCGGGCAAGGCCGTCGATGGCCCGGATTCCACCGAACGCATGTGGACCGTCTTCGACAGCCACATGGCCGATGAGTGGTCCGATGTGAAAGTGCTCGCGGTGGCCAACCCGGCCGGCGGCATCATCATCGCAACCAAGGATGTCTCGACCATTGAGGGTATGAAAGGGGCCAAGATCGTCCCCTGGGCTTCGATGACGACCCCCGTGATGAAGGGTATGGGGGCCGTGCCGGTGCAGATGGATCCGACCGAGCACTATACTGCTTTGTCGACCGGTACGATCGATGGCGCCATCTCGTCGATCAACAACATCATGCCGCCGTGGAATCTGGACGAAGTGGCGGATTATGCCATCGTCAACACCCCCGCCACCTTCAACCCCGTCTTCTATGTGATGAACAAGGAACGCTATGAAGGACTGAGCGCCGAACATCGAGCCATTATCGATGAAATCTCAGGACTTCCCTTCTCAAGAGAATTGGCACGGGCCTTCCATGAAGCCGATGTTGAGGCGCTGAAATGGAAAGACGAAAAAATCGCCTCGGGCGAATTGCGGGTCAAATGGATTGTCGCGTCGGAAGAGGAGCGCGCCAAGATGGAAGCCGCCGCAGCAGCCGGCATGGCTGAAATCTACGCAGATTACGCCGCGCGCGGCATCAACAACGCGCAGGAAATCTATGAAGCGTTGAACAAATAGCGTTCACGACGAGCGCGATCGCTCACCATTTATTTCCGACGGCGCCTCTAGGAACGCGCCATCGGCATCTCAGACGCGGGTAGCCTTGGAGCTTCACCTGCACCACTGAGTGCCAGTTACGGCCTATGCGATTTCAAATCTGCTCATCGGCCAGTGTATCTGAGCGATAAATTGCAATTGCATTTGGCTGTCGTACGAAGATACAACGAGCTTCGTTCCCGAAGTGCGCTTTTTCTACTGGCAAACAGCCAAACTGCGCTCGGGCAGGTGTTCCCTTAACCGCAAGGCTCAACTTCTTGAAAAGCAGACGTCTCCATACCGTCGAGTTCGTGGCCATTGTGGCCATGCTGTTTGCCATGATCGCCTATTCGATCGACGCCATGCTGCCGGCGCTGCAGATCATCGGCAACGAGCTGTCGCCCGACGATGCCAATCGCGGACAGCTTGTCGTCACCAGTTTTGTTTTCGGCATGGGAATTGGCACCTTGTTTGTGGGAGCTTTGTCCGATGCGTATGGCCGCAAGCCGGTGTTGCTGATCGGGATCGTTGTTTATGTCCTGGCAACCTGGCTGGCCTGGCAGGCAGAAAGCCTGGAAGCGCTTCTGTTTGCGCGCTTTTTGCAAGGCATCTGCGTCGCCGCGCCCCGGATTGTCGGCATGGCGGTCATTCGCGACATCTATTCGGGGCACAAAATGGCCAGGATCATGTCGTTTGCCATGATGGTTTTCTCCATTGTGCCGGCCATGGCGCCGATGATCGGGTCCATCATCCTGGATCACTATGACTGGCGCACAATTTTCGTGTCTTTTGCCGTATTCGCCACCTTCGCGGCCACCTGGTTCGGGGTGCGTCAGCCGGAAACCCTGCCGGTCGAGGCGCGGGTTCCTTTCCAGATATCCGAACTGCGCCGTGCCTTTGCTGAGACCATGCGCAACAAAATGTTTGTGCTGACGACATTGGTCCAGGCGCTGATCCTGGGCATGCTGATGTCCGTCATCTCGTCGACCCAGCAGATCTACGACATCACCTTTGACGAGGGTGCGCGGTTCCCGCTCTGGTTTGCGGCAACCGCCTTGATCGCGGCGAGCGCCAGCGCGCTGAACGCCGCCTTGGTGGGCCGATTTGGCATGCGGGCGCTGATATCAGCCGCATTGGTGGTCGAGCTGATCATTTCGCTGGTCATGGCCGTTGCCCTTGTCAGCAATGTCTGGCCCCTGGAAAGCTATCTTGTCGCCTATTTCCTCTGGTCGACCTCGATCTTTTTCATGCTGGGCTTCTCACTGGGAAATCTCAATGCCCTGGCGATGGAGCCGATGGGGCACATCGCTGGCATGGCTGCGTCGATTGCAGGGTCGGTTTCGACGGTCATTTCCGTGTTGATTGCCGTTCCTGTTGGACTGGCCTTCAACGGCACGCCGCTGCCCCTGGCCATTGGCTCGGTGCTGTGTTGCGCGGCCGGTTGCCTTGTTATGCGCGCGGTGGCCCGGCTGGAGCGTGTTGCTGTGTCGCATTAATTCCCGCTGCTGCGATCTTCGCCTGCCATGCCTAAAGCGGGCTATGGCCGACAACGACCATGATGGCCCCGACGCTGACCAGGACGGCCACCACGCCGTGCCACCAGTAGACTTTTTCGGTCTTGAAGAAGAGTGCACCGAAAACCACTGTCCAGATCGGGGTCGTCGATACGATCGATGAGGTCAGGGTCACCGATCCGTTGATCAGCGACAGCTGCAATCCGAGAATGCCGGCGCCGATCAATAGGCCGTTCAGGGCAAACAGCGCATGGCCTTTTCCAAACGTCGCAATTGTTCGAAACGAACCGGCCTGAACAACCATCAGGCCGATGACCAGCGTCGACACCGAAGCCACGATGATCGTCGCAAATAGCGGCTCGAGCAAAATATTGTAGCCCGCTTTGGACAGGGGTTGGGTGATCGCTCTCACCAGGGCCGCCCCCAGTGGCAGAAAGATCAGATAAAAGGCGCGGGCCTTCCAACTGACACCGCGCCCGACGGCGGCGAGGAACAGGCCGCTGATCAGCAGGGCGATGCCAAACGCCTGCACCGGTGTGACGGTTTCGCCCAGAAAGAACACGGCGGGCAGAGTGGCAAACAAGGGAAGAAACGCGCCAAAGGCGGCGGTCAGGGCGGGGCCCACATGTTTCACCGCGGCAATCTGAAAGCGCTGCCCAAGAGCCGGGAAAAGCATGCCTGCGGCGGCGAAATACCACACGGCGTCCGACGACCAATACTCCCAGCGAAGTTGCCAACTGCCGATCAGCCAGAAGGCGATGGCCATGGTTGCCACCGAAATGAATGTGCCTGACAGGTCGTCCTGATCCTCCCCCAATGAAGTGGTCCGCTGTTATGTTTAGGAAAACGGAGGATCAAACATGGCTACGAAACGACATAAGCCCGAGGAAATTGTCACGAAGTTACGACAGGTTGAGGTGCTTGTCGGTCAGGGGATGTCGCGGATCGATGCGATCCGGGAAGTTCGCATCACCGAACAGACCTACTATCGCTGGCGCAAGCAATATGGCGGGATGGGAACCGACCAACTGAAGGAGCTCAAACGTCTTCAGAAAGAGAATGAGCGTTTGAGGAAAGCAGTATCCGATCTGACGCTGGACAAGCTCATTCTATCGGAAGCTGCAAAGGGAAACTTCTGAGCCCCGCTCGCCGCCGTGCCTGCATTGACCAGGTTCGTGCGCAGTTCAATGTATCCGAGCGCCGTGCCTGTCGTGTGCTTGGTCAGCATCGAT
>JABSRX010000120.1 GCA_013214695.1 Rhizobiaceae bacterium
TACAATGTGCCCTGCGCCATGGCCTCCACCGTTGCCCATGACAGTCACCACATGATCGTTGTCGGTACAAATAAAGAAGACATGGCCCGCGCCGCCAATCGCCTGCGCGACGTCGGCGGCGGTGTAGTACTGTTCCGCGAGGGCGAGGAGCAGGCGCTGGTTGAAATGCCGATTGCCGGTCTGATGTCCGACGAAGCGTCGCCCATTGTTGCCGCGAAAGCCGACAGGCTGGTCGAAGCCATGGCCGAATGCGGCTGCACCTTGAACAATGCCTATATGCAACATTCCCTGCTGGCATTGGTGGTGATTCCCGAGCTGCGGATCTCGGATATCGGCCTTGTTGACGTACGCAGCTTTGAGAAAGTTGATTTATTCGTCTGATTGGCGCTTTATGAGGCACTGACGCCACCTGCCGCCTTGACGACTTGACTTTATTCACCTTCCTCATCGTTTTGTTTGCCGCAGCGCTGCACGCGTCGTGGAACGCCCTGGTCAAATCAAATTCCGACAAGGTCATCTCGATGACCGCGATCACCATTGGCCACGCGCCGTTGGCGTTGCTGGCGATGCCTTTCGTGCCCGCACCGGCACCAGAAAGCTGGCCGCTGCTGGCCGCCTCAGTGGTCGTCCATACCGGTTACCAGCTCAGCCTGATGCAGGCCTATCGGCTGGGCGACTTTACTCAGGTTTACCCAATTGCCCGCGGCAGCGGCCCGGCGATTGTCACCATGGTGTCGATTTTCGTTTTCGGCATTTATCTTGCGCCAACCCAGATCGCCGCCATCGGGCTGATCGTGGCCGGCATATTCTGCCTGTCCCTGCTGCGTCAGAACAATGGCCTGCGCAATCCGAAAGCCGTTGGCGCAGCACTGCTGACCGGCTGCCTGATCGCCGGCTATTCCCTGCTCGACGGTTTTGGCGCACGGGCGGCGGGCGATGCCATCGGCTATATCGCCTGGATGACGGTGATCAACGCCATCGTGTTTGCCATTCTGATCGGCGTCTTCCGTCCTACCGCCCTGAAGGGCGTGTTCACGGAAGGCCAAATGACGCTGTGGCTGGGCGGCAGCGCGTCGGTGCTGGCCTACGGGCTGGTGGTTTGGGCGATGACCCAGGCACCGATCGCGGTGGTGACCGCCCTGCGCGAAACCAGCACGGTGTTTGCCCTGTTCATTGGCGTCCTGTTCCTGAAGGAAGGCCTGACCCGCGGCAAAATTATCGCCACCCTGCTCACCCTGTCCGGCGTGTTGCTGCTGCGTTTCGGCGGCTAGCGGCCACTCTAAATGACGGCTTTCTCGAGGAACGGTTCGCCGCGCTCAATGCGGTCATAGCCAAATGGCGACAGGTCCAGCGTGCGGAACTCGCCATAGGTCAAAAGTTCTGACATGCCCCGCCCCATGGCCGGCGACTGCTGGAACCCGTGACCGGAGAAGCCGTTGACGAACAGGAAGTTCTCAACTTCCGTATGCGGCCCCAGAATGGCGTTCTGGTCCAGCGTGTTGAAGGCATAGTGCCCGGCCCAGGAATTGACCAGTTTGATCGCTTCAAACTGCGGCACCCGATGGGCGATGATCGGCCAGACCTTTTCTTCCCAGATCGAATGATCCTGGTCAAAATCGTCATAGTCGACCGCCGGATCGATTTCCGGTGGGCACCCGGCCAGATAATAAGCCCCGTCGGTGCGCATATGAACGCCCGATGGATCGATGGTCAGTGGCAGGTCCTGATCGAGCGGCTGGGCGGCATCGAAAATAAACGTGTAGCGCTTGCGCGGTTCAACCGGGATCTCGATCCCCGCCATGCGCGACGTCCGCACCGCCCGTGGCCCGGAGGCGTTGACGACCTTGCCACAGGCAATCACTTCACCGGATTTCAGCGTCACCGATTCAATCTGATTGCCAGCCGCGTTCTTGGTCATCGCCACGACTTCGTTGTGGATGTATTCCACCCCCTTCTCGCGGGCCGAGCGCTTCCACCAGTCGAACAGCGTATTGCCGTCAAAATAGCCCTCGTCCTGGGTGTTGTGATTGGCGGCGACAATGTCTTCCAGATTGTAGAAGGGATATTCAGCTGCGATTTCATCGCGGCTCATATGGCGGGTGCCGGCGCCCAGCGATTGCTGCACCTTCTGCCCGTCGGCCAGCACGCTGGCGAAAACCTCATTGTCGGCCATATACATATAGCCAAAGCTCTGCAGCACCACATCGGGGACGCGCGGGTCGTCGCCCATGAAGGCGCGGAAGTTCTTGATGAACTCAACCCCGAACTGCGAAATGCGCACATTGATCTCGTTGGAGAATTGTTGGCGGATGCAGGAGTTCGTGTGGGCTGTTGAACACATCTCGTAGCTCGGATCGCGCTCGACCACCAGGATGGAGCCGTCAAAGTCGGGATTGTTGGCGGTGAACCAGGCCGTCGACGAGCCCAGCATGGCGCCGCCGACAATCACCACATCGTAGGAATTTGCTTTGGGCGTTTCAGACATTGAGAATTTTCCCTCCAACCACGCGAAAGCGTTCAAAAACCGGCTCTTGGCCAGCCCAATTCATAAGCTGATTCAAGCCCCGTGCGAAGCCACCAATGCGACTTGTCGCTGGTTTTGTTCGCGCTGGTCTGCAGTAATGGATAAAGCTGGACCGAAATTGACGGCTGTCGTGTCAGCCGCCGGGTTCTCTGCCGAGCCGTATGATCAGAACAACCGTCAAGATCACCGCAGCACCCAGCAGCGCTGCGCCAACAAGCCAGGCCATGGGTGTTCCGTAAATATCGGCTATCGCTCCGGCCAGGATCAGCCCCAAGGCTGCCCCAAGCTGTTGAATCAGCGACCGCAAAGACAGCATGGTGGAGCGTTGGCGGTCTGCCACGCAACTGTGGAGAATGCTGCTGGCTGGCGTCTCAGCTACGCCTAGGGCAACAGCATACAAAATGAAGACCAAAACAAACCCGACAATGGCGCCCTGCAATGCCAAAGCGATCTGAATTCCCATCAGGCAGGCAAAGGCCGCAGCCAGGGTCATCGCATGGCGTCGCTTGAAGATCCGGCTGATGTGCGGAGACAGAAACGCACCAAAAGCGATTGAAAAGAAATAGGTTGCGAACAGCACGCCGATGATGGTGTTGGCATAGCCGTCTTCCAACATGGGTTTCGCATGGGTCGGCCAGATCACTTCAACCGGATTGGTTGCCATCAGGAAGAACGCCAGAGCTGCCAAAAGCACGGACAATACCGGATGTCTCAGGGCGAGAAGACCAGCGTCTTTGATCACCAGCGGCACTTTGGCGACCCCTTCTTTCAAAGCGACGAAATTCAGCGGACGCGGCTCCTCTTTGATGGCGCATGCTGTGAATATGAACACGCCGAGCATTACCGCGAAACTCGCCGCATAAGACACATCATATTGGCTGATCCAAAATATTGGCTGATCCAAAACCCCGCTGCTGTCGCTAACGCCGTCGAACTGACAACATCGGGAAGGAGGCCGCCCAGCACGGCGCCCATGGCCAATCCCATCGCGTTGGCCCATTGAGCCTTGGCCAGGGCTGGCTGCACATCGACGTTGGGTGCGGCGGCTTTGAAGGTTTCAACAAACCACGCATCAAGCGTGCCGGATCGCAACGCCCGCCCAAATCCGATGAAAGCAAAGGAGACGGCGAGGACGTAGAAGTTGTTCGTTGACAAGAACAGAACCAGCGAGACCAGGCTGGCAAATACTGCGGCTAGAAAGACCGGCTTTCGTCCAATATTGTCGGCCACGCCACCAAAAGGCAGTTCCATGGTCATGGTCGTCACCGAATAAACCCCAAACAGCAGCGCAATCTGGAACAGATCCATACCCCGATCGGTGAGCGCCAGTGCAACGACGGCAACGGTCAAGCCCATCGCAAATCGGTCGAGGAACTGGTGGATCTGAAACACCCTTATGTGCCGTTTCACCGGACCCGTCAGCGCAGCGAAGGAGAATTCGATTTCCGAAGCCATGGTCGCACCTTCGGCTGTACCAACAACTTGCACAAGTGCGCGGTGGCGGCAGCGGTGATATCGGTGATAAGGGACATGCTTCGAATTGTTGGGTTCAGCACCTTATTGAACGCCTACCTTTTTGCGGCGCCAACCCAATTCAGGCTTGCATTCCCCCGCAAACCGGCTATATCGCTCCCGCACATGAATGTCGGGCTTCCGGCTGGTGGCTGAACGGATGGGTCTTTCTGGTTCTGGAAAGGCAGGTTTGCAAGGTAAACCGTCCTCCCGTGCTTCCGCTCTCGACACTTGTTAAATCGCGCCTTTCCCGCCCACCCGGGCACCAGAAAAGCGTCGATGAGGCTTTGCGCAGGAAGTTCGAAAACAAAGGAAAGGTGGCCCATGGCCCTTTATGAACACATCTTTATGGCCCGCCAGGACGTTTCGTCCCAGCAGGTCGACGCATTGGTTGAACACTTCAAAACCGTTCTGGAAGCCAATGAAGGTTCGGTCGGCAAGATCGAAAACTGGGGTCTGAAAACCCTGCCCTACCGCGTCAACAAAAACCGCAAGGCGCATTACGCGCTGATGAACATCGACGCACCAGCTGCTGCGATCCAGGAAATGGAACGCCAGATGCGCCTGCACGAAGACGTGCTGCGCTACATGACCGTGCGCGTTGAAGAGCACGAAGACGGACCTTCCGCCATGCTGCGCCGCAACGAGCGCGACGAGCGTGGCCCACGCGGTGGTCGCGGTGGTGACCGCCCGCCTCGCCGTCCGGCTCCTGAAGCCGCTCCAGCCGCTGCCGCAGAATAAGGATCAAGACCTATGGTTGCTATTGAACAGATGCCAACACGTCGCCCTTTTCAGCGTCGTCGTAAAACATGCCCATTCACCGGCGAGAACGCGCCAAAGATTGACTACAAAGACGTCAAGCTGCTGCAGCGCTACATCTCCGAACGCGGCAAGATCGTGCCTTCACGCATCACCGCCGTCAGCCTGAAGAAACAGCGTGAGCTGGCCCGTGCCATCAAACGCGCCCGTTTCCTGGCTCTGATCCCTTACGTGATCAAGTAATACCTTTCGGCGCTGCGCGGTCTGCTGCGCAGCGCCACACTTTATATGAGTTGACCCGGTCGCAATGGTGCAACCGGCTCTAACTGCCAGAGGCAGGACAGCGAGACCATGAATAACCGTTCCATTGCCATTGCCGTTCTTTGTGGACTGATCGCAGCCGTGCTGTTCGTCAGCCCGCTGTCGCTTGGCAGCTTGGGAATGGGCCTGTCCTCCTTCACCGCCATGCCCCTGTTTGTTGCCGTGCTCGGCTTCGGCACCGTGATCGGCATGATCGCCTGCGCCGTCGCGGCACTGGCCGTCGGCATCTTTATGGGCCCGATCAGCGGCTTTTCGGTTCTGCTGGCCACTTTGGCGCCGGCAGTCTGGATCGGCCACAGCGCCGGCTTGTCACGTGATGACAGCGGCGTGCAGGAATGGTTCCCCCTGTCGCAGATCCTGTTCCGCCTGGCGGTGATCAGCGCCGGTATCGTTTTGATCATCGGCGTCATCACCGGTTACAGCCATCAATGGGCGCTGGACCAGGTGACAGCCATGATGAGCCAATTCGCCGATACCCAGAACCAAAGCGGTGCTGGCGGCGCAGGCGGCGCGGGCCCGCTGATCTCGCAACAGGAGATCGAAACCCGGGCCAAGGACATTGCCACGCTGATCCCCATCATCATGCCGGTCTCCATCCTGCTGTTGATGATCATCAATTTGCGCCTGGCAGAACGCTTCGTGCGCCGCCGCGGCTGGATGCTTCGCCCCAAGGACGACCTGCCGAGCGCCGTCAACATGCCGCCAATGGCCGCGATTATCCTGATCGGCGCCGTTGTGCTCAGCTTCCTGAACAACGATCTGGGCACCATGGCGCAGGTGATTGCCGGTGCCTTTGGCGGTGCCTTCCTGATGGTTGGCCTGGCGACCATTCACTTTATCACGCGGGGGCTGGCCGTACGGCCCTTCCTGCTGCCGATCGTTTACATCGTGCTGCTGTTCTCCCGCTTCATCGCTCCGATCTTCGCCCTCATCGGCGTTGCGGAATCCCTGATAAGCATTCGCGCCCGTTTCGCGGGCCCACCGAAATCAACCTGACACTAGTCTGTACAACAAGGACAATTCCCATGGACGTCATTCTCCTCGAGCGCATCGCCAAACTTGGTCAGATGGGCGACACCGTCACCGTCAAGGACGGTTACGCACGCAACTTCCTGCTGCCTCAGGGCAAGGCTCTGCGCGCCAACAAAGCCAACATGGCTCACTTTGAATCGCAGCGCGCTCATCTGGAAGCCCGCAACCTGGAGCGCAAGAACGAAGCTGAAGCGGTTTCCGAAAAGCTCAGCGGCAACACATATGTGGCTGTTCGCTCGGCTGGTGAAACCGGTCAGCTCTACGGTTCCGTTGCTGCCCGCGACATCGTTGCCATCCTGGAAGAAGAAGGCTTCTCCGTTGGCCGCAGCCAGATCGAACTGCGTGCACCGATTAAAATCATCGGCCTGCACAATGTGATCATCGCTCTGCACCCAGAAGTTGAAGCTGAAATCACCATGAACGTTGCCCGTTCCGAAGACGAAGCTGTCCGCCAGGCTGCTGGTGAAGACCTGACCAGCCGTGACGCCTTCGACGACGATGATGAGGCGGAAGAAGACGAGCTGAACATCGAAGACATCTTCGACAACCCAGACGACGTTGATCTGGAAGCTGTCGACGGTGCTGATGACGCAGACGCTGAAGAAGCCCCTGCCGAAGAAGCAGCGGTTGCCGACGCCGCTGAAGAGGCTGCCGGTGACGAAGCGGAAGAAGCCAAAAGCTAACCCGGCTTCCAACAGCTGAAAATATTTGTGCCGGGCGATTCGCTGTAAAAAAGCGAGTCGCCCGGTGTCATTTCGGCCATGATTGCGGCACAATCTGTCAAGCAGATTTGCAAGAATCAGGGATTTGCCCGGTTTGAATTTTCACAGCCTGTGAACAGTGGGCGAATTCAAAATTCTTTTTATCCAGTTTGAAAATTGGGCTGTCGCCACGAATTTTCACGTCTATAGATGGTCTCTGGTTCAAGCGTACCAATGATGGATTCGGGCGACGTACAGCGTGCGGCGAAAGGGAGATTTATGGCTGAAACTGCGGAAAATGTTGTTGCTGGCCCCGGATCAGGCCCTGCCTCTTACCGCACTGCCCCCAACAACATTGAAGCGGAGCAGGCTCTGCTCGGCGCCATTCTGGTTAACAATGATGCCTTTTACCGGGTCTCGGACTTTCTCGATCCTGATCACTTTTATGAACCGCTTCACCGGCAGATTTATAAGGTGACGGCGGACATGATCCGGGCGGCCAAGCGCGCCAACCCGGTGACCATCAAGACCTTCCTGCCGGAAGACGAAAAGATTGGCGACATGACGGTCGCCACCTATCTGGCCCGCCTCGCCGCCGAAGCCACGACCATCATCAATGCGGAAGACTATGGCCGCTCGATCTACGATCTAGCGACCCGCCGCAATCTGATCGGCATCGGCGAGGATATGGTCAACATCGCCTTTGATGCGCCGGTGGACATGACCCCGAACGTGCAGATCGAGGACGCCGAGCGGCGGCTGTTCGAACTGGCGGAGACCGGGCGCTATGATGGCGGCTTCAGCGATTTCGGCAGCGCCGTCGGCAATGCGATCGATATGGCCAGCGCCGCCTTCCAGCGCGACGGTCATTTGTCCGGCATTGCCACCGGGCTCAACATTCTCGACGGCAAGATGGGCGGCCTGCAGCCTTCCGACCTGATCATTCTGGCCGGGCGTCCGGCGATGGGCAAAACCTCGCTGGCCACCAATATCGCGTTCAACATTGCCGAGGCCTATGAGCCGGAAATCCAGCCGGATGGCTCGTCCAAGGCGGTGAATGGCGGCATTGTCGGCTTCTTCTCTCTCGAGATGGCGGCCGAACAGCTGGCCACCCGTATCATCGCCGAACAGACCGAAATCTCCTCATCGAAGATCCGTCGAGGCGAGATCAACGATGCGGAATTTGAAAAGCTGGTTGGCTGCTCGCAGATGATGCACCGCATCCCGCTGTATATTGACCAGACCGGTGGTATCTCGATTGCCCAATTGGCGGCCCGTGCCCGTCGGCTGAAGCGCCAGCGGGGTCTTGATATTCTGATCATCGACTATGTGCAGCTGATGACCGGTAACAAGCGCACCGACAACCGGGTGCAGGAGATCACCGAGATCACCACCGGCCTGAAGGCCCTGGCGAAAGAACTGAATGTGCCGATCATCGCCCTGTCCCAGCTGTCGCGTCAGGTGGAAAACCGCGAAGACAAGCGCCCGCAATTGGCGGACCTGCGTGAATCCGGATCCATCGAGCAGGATGCGGACGTGGTGCTGTTCGTGTACCGCGATGAATATTATGCGGAGCGGCTGATCAACGATACCGACAGCAAGGATTACGCCGCCAACCTGCAGCGTTATGAAAATGCCCGCGGCAAGGCGGAAGTGATCATCGCCAAACAGCGTCATGGCCCAACCGGCACCGCGCATCTGGCGTTCCAGCCGGAATATACCCGCTTTACCGATCTCATCGACGATGACCATCTGCCGGAGCGTTTTGAATAAGCCGTGAGTGCCGATCCTGATCTTGCCGGAGGGCGGTTGACCATCGACCTGGATGCGCTGGTGAGCAACTGGCGCCATCTTGCCGCCTGCGCCGGCAGCGCCGAATGCGCCGCCGTTGTGAAAGCCAATGCCTATGGCTGCGGCATCGAACCTGTGGTCCGTGCTCTGTCTGCGGCTGGTTGCACAACCTTTTTCGTTGCCGTGCCGGAAGAGGGTCTGCGGGTGAAGACCGCGGCACCGGACGCCACCTGTTTCGTGCTCAACGGGTTGTTTGCCACCGCGGCACCGACCTACCTGAAAGCCGGTTTGACCCCGATCCTCGGCAGCGTGCCGGAGGTCATGACCTGGGTCGAAACTGCGAAAGCGGCAGCTGTCCCCCTGCCCTGCGCTGTGCATATGGACAGCGGCATGACCCGGCTTGGCATGTCGCTGGCGGAACTGCAGCAGATCAGCAGCAATTCAGACATCATGGACCATCTGGATGTGCGTCTGTTCATGACCCACTACGCCTGCGCCGACGATATCGGCCATGCCCAGACCCTGCGCCAGCGTGACAATTTTCTGGAAGGGGCCAAACTGTTCCCCGGCGTGCCACGCTCGGCCGCCAATTCCGCCGCCGATCTGCAGAAGGACGGTCACGAATTTGAATTGGCACGTCCCGGCGTTGCGCTGTACGGCGGCGAAGCGCTCAATGATGTGCCCAACCCGATGAAGCCGGTGGTCAAACTGGAAGGCCGCATCGTGCAGATCCGGCAGGCCTATGCCGGCGACGCAGTCGGCTATGGCGGCGCCGAAGTGCTGAAGCGCGACAGCCGCATTGCTTATATTTCGGTTGGATATGCCGACGGATATCACCGCGGGTCGAGCCATATGGGCGTGCCCATGCGCCAGGTTTCGCCCCCCGCGCAAGCCGCCTTCAAGGGCCAGCGCATCAACGGTGTTGGCCGTATTTCGATGGACCTGTCGGGCTTTGATGTCACCGATATTCCTGAAGACCAGATTGCCGCCGGTGACTGGATCGAACTGTTCGGCGATGCGATTGCCGTCGACGATGTGGCCCGCGCTGCCGGTACAATCGGCTATGAATTGCTGACGGGCCTCGGCAATCGCTACGCCCGCGTCTATGTTGGTGGCGATGGCCAGTCCTAAGATCCAATTCATTTGCCAAAACTGCGGCGCGGCCCATCCGCGCTGGTCCGGGCGCTGCGATTCCTGCGGCGAGTGGAACACGCTGGTCGAGGAAAGCCCCAGCACCGGCGTGGCGACCGGCCCCGGCAAACCGCTCAAAAAAGGTCGCGTGGTGCCACTGGAAGCGCTCGATGGCGATACCCGCGAAGAGCCGCGCATCGAAAGCGGCATTGCCGAATTCGACCGGGTGACCGGTGGCGGTCTGGTGCGCGGCTCGGCCCTGCTGGTCGGCGGTGATCCGGGTATCGGCAAGTCGACCCTGTTGATGCAGGCCTCGGCGGCGCTGGCAACCAAGGGCCACCCTGTGGTCTATGTCTCCGGCGAAGAGGCGGTGGCGCAGGTGCGCTTGCGGGCGCAGCGGCTGGGCGCTGCAGCGGCGCCGGTCATGCTGATTGCCGAGACCAATATCGAGAACATCATCACGACGCTGGAAGCCAGCCAGAAACCGGCGCTGGTGGTCATCGATTCCATTCAGACTTTGTGGACCGACCGGGTTGAATCCGCCCCCGGCACGGTGAGCCAGGTGCGCAGTTCGGCCCAGGCGATGATCCGCTTTGCCAAGCAATCCGGCTGTGCCGTCGTGCTGGTCGGCCACGTCACCAAGGAAGGTCAGATCGCCGGTCCGCGGGTCGTTGAACACATGGTCGACGCGGTGCTCTATTTTGAGGGCGAAGGCGGCCATCATTTCCGCATTCTGCGCGGTGTCAAAAACCGTTTCGGCCCGACGGACGAGATCGGCGTCTTCGAAATGTCGGATCTCGGCCTGCGCGAAGTGGCCAATCCTTCGGAACTGTTTCTCGGCGACCGCCACAAGGCAGCCCCCGGCGCAGCGGTCTTTGCCGGCATCGAAGGCCGACGGCCGGTTCTGGTGGAAATACAAGCCCTGGTTGCCGAATCATCGCTTGGCACGCCGCGCCGCGCCGTTGTCGGCTGGGACAGTGCCCGCCTGTCGATGATCCTGGCGGTGCTGGAAGCCCATTGCGGCGTGCGGCTTGGTGGCCATGATGTCTATCTCAACGTGGCCGGTGGATTTCGCATCTCCGAACCGGCGGCCGATCTGGCCGTTGCAGCGGCGCTGGTCTCATCGCTTTCCAACAAGCCCCTGCCCGATAATTCGGTGTTTTTTGGCGAAGTCAGCCTTTCCGGGCACTTGCGCCCGGTCAGCCAGGCTGCGGGGCGTCTGAAAGAGGCCTCAAAGCTCGGATTTGAGCAGGCGACCTATGCCAAAGGCAGCGAGGTGGTCAAACAAACCGGCCTGCGGCTTAATACAATAACCACGCTTGCAGATCTTGTGGTTGAAATTGCTTCTGGGGGCAACGAAGTCTTGCCCCAGACGGGTGTTACTGGCACATAGTGCGCGATAACGAGACAAGGCGAGACCGATGTCCATAACTCTGCTCGACGGCATTCTGGTCGTCATCATGCTGATATCCGCGATTCTTGCGATGATCAGGGGTTTCTCCCGTGAAATCCTGTCGATTGTGTCCTGGGTGGCGGCCGCCGTGGCCGCAGCAGCCTTCTACAAGCTGCTGAGCCCGACCATCTCCACCACCATCCCGAGCGTCGCTTCCAATCCACTGGTTGCTGATGCGATTGCTGCTGCGGCCATCTTCCTGATCGTGCTGATCATCGTCAGCTATATCACCATGCTGCTGGCCGATCTGATCATCGACAGCCGCATCGGTGTGCTCGATCGCACTCTGGGGTTCATTTTCGGTGCCGGACGCGGTGCGCTTCTGGTGATCATCACGCTGATGGGCTTCCTATGGCTGGCCAATGACAACGAACCCAAATGGGTCGCTGAAGCCAAGTCCAAGCCGATGCTGGTGGCCATTGGCACGAATATCCGGGACGCGCTGCCGGAAAATCTTGAGGAAGTCATCAAACGCTTCTTCGAGAGCAACAGCGGTGAAAAGAAAGAAGGCGAGCAGGACACGGATCAGAAGACCTGATCCCCCTGCCCCGTCACAGGGTCTAAGGAACGAATTATGTTCTCCGACAAGTTTCAAGAAGAATGTGGCGTGTTTGGCATTTACGACCATGCCGACGCCGCCGCGCTGACGACGCTTGGCCTGCACGCGCTGCAGCACCGCGGTCAGGAAGCGGCCGGTATTGTCACCCTGGACAGTGGCACCTTTCACGCAGAACGTCATATCGGCCTGATCGGCGACAACTTCACCAAGCCGGCGGTGCTTGAACGCCTGCCCGGTCGCTGCGCCATCGGCCACAACCGCTATTCGACAACCGGTGGCGAGGGCATGCGCAATGTTCAGCCGTTCTTTGCCGACTTTGCCGGTGGCGGCTTTGCCGTCGCCCATAACGGCAACCTGACCAACGCGGCGACCATCCGTGGCCAGTTGCAAAAGCGCGGCGCGATCTTCCAGTCGACCTCCGACACCGAAGTCATTCTGCATCTGATCGCCATGAGCGAAGAAAAGCGGCTGGTGGCCAAGCTGACCGACGCGGTCAAACAGATCGAAGGCGCCTTCTCGCTGGTTGCCCTGTCGGGCAAGAAGATGATCGGCTGCCGTGATGCGCTGGGCGTGCGTCCCCTGGTGCTCGGCGATGTTGACGGGGCCTATGTGCTGGCATCGGAGACCTGCGCACTGGACATTATCGGCGCCCGCTTCGTGCGCGATATCGAACCCGGCGAAATGGTGGTGATCAACGAACAAGGCATCGAAAGCCACTTCCCGTTGGAGAAGCAGAAGCCGCGCTTCTGCGTGTTCGAATATGTCTACTTCGCCAGACCGGATTCCACGGTTCAGGGCGAGAATGTCTACAATGTGCGTAAGAAGATCGGCGAGGAACTGGCGGTGGAATCGCCGGTTGATGCCGATATCGTTGTGCCGGTACCGGATTCCGGCACGCCGGCGGCGATCGGCTTTGCCCAGGCCGCCAATCTGCCGTTCGAGCTTGGCATCATCCGCAACCACTATGTCGGGCGCACCTTTATCGCGCCGACCGACAATATCCGCCACATGGGCGTCAAGCTGAAGCACAACGCCAACCGCCGCCTGATCGAAGGCAAGCGGGTTGTGCTGGTCGATGATTCCATTGTCCGAGGAACCACCAGTCAGAAGATTGTCGCCATGGTCCGCGACGCCGGTGCCAAGGAAGTGCATATGCGCATCGCCAGCCCGCCGACCGCCTCAAGCTGCTTCTATGGCGTCGACACGCCGGAGAAACAGAAGCTTCTGGCGTCGCGCATGACGACCCAGGACATGGCCGACTTCATCAAGGTGGACTCACTCGCCTTTTTAACCATTGATGGTCTCTATCGTGCTGCCGGTGAGGCCGCACGCGATAACGAATCGCCGCAATTCTGTGATGCCTGTTTTACAGGCGAATACCCGACGCGGTTGACCGACCGCGAAGGCATAGAGCTGGATGGGGCGGACAATGTGCGCCCCATTTCCCTGCTGTCCGGCGGAAGGTAAAACATGTCAGAAGACAAAAAGCTTGAGGGCCGCCTTGCACTCGTAACCGGCGCCTCTCGCGGTATCGGCTATCAGGCGGCGCTGGGTTATGCGCGCGCCGGCGCCCATGTTATCGCGCTCGCTCGTACCGTTGGCGGGCTGGAAGAACTGGACGACGAGATCAACGCCGCCGGCGGCAGCGCCACGCTGGTGCCGCTGGACATCACCGATTTCGACGCGCTGGACCGGCTCGGCGCGACCATCCATGAGCGCTGGGGCAAACTCGACATCCTGCTCGGCAATGCCGGTTCGCTGGGTGTGCTGACGCCGCTGGCGCAAAACAAGCCATCGGTGTTCGAAGAAGTGTTTGCCGTCAACGTCACCGCTAATTACCGGCTGATCCGCTCGCTGGATCCCCTGCTGCAAGCGGCGGACCACGGACGCGCCATCTTCATTTCTTCAGGTGCAGCCCGTTCGCCACGCCCGTTTGTCGGCCCCTATTCGGCGTCGAAAGCCGCGCTGGAAGCCCTGGTGCACACCTATGGGCGCGAAAACCGGCTCACCTCGGTGCGGGCTAATCTGGTTGACCCCGGCACATTGCGCACCAAAATGCGGGCGCAATACAACCCCGGCGAAAACCCCGACGACGTCACCCCGCCGGAAGCGCTGGTACCGACACTGATTGACCTTGCGTCACCGGATCTGACCGAAAACGGCCGCATCTACGATTTCAAGAACAAAAGCTGGCTGGTAGAAACTGCCTAACCGTCTTTGAACTTAATTAACCACCTCTTGGCACGCTGATCCTACAGATCAGGAGTAGATGCCATGAAACCGGAAGCTGAACCCTATGTCGTGCCGCTGGTGAAAAAGTCTCCCACGGTTGGCGATGATCGTTATCTTGCTGAAATGACTGAACGTTTGCGCAAGCTACAGGCTCTGATGGGCGAACAGGAAACCCGCAAGGGCCGCCCCAAACGCTGGTTGGGCCGCGTCTCATCAACGCCCAGATTCTGAGTATTTTGTCGCTGCGACAACTTGCAAGCTAACAAAAGGTAAAAAATTTCGTATTCTCGATTGATATATGGTTGACGAGCATATACTCGGTCACCATATACCACCGAAATGCGCGGTATTGCATTTGATGCCGCTCGGATATCGAGACGACGATGAATGTAAGAACCCTTTGCCTGGCCATTTTGGGATGCGGTGACAGCACCGGTTATGAAATCCGCAAATTGGTCACCGATGGCCATTTCAGCCATTTTGTTGATGCCAGCTTTGGCTCCATTTACCCGGCCCTGAACCGCATGGAAGCGGAAGGCCTTGTGGTCAGCCGTGAAGAGCAGCAGGAAGGCAAACCCAACCGCAAAGTCTATTCCGTGACCGATTTGGGTCGCGAGGAATTTCTGGTCGCCCTGTCGAAACCGGCCCAGAAAGACATTTTCAAAAGCGAATTTCTGTTGCTGGCCATGTGTGCGGAGCTGATGCGCCCCGAACATGTGCGTCGCGCAATTGACATGCAGATCGACTACCTCAACTCAGAACTGGAAATCATCGAGACAGCCATGCTCAGCGTCGACTTAAAGGCGGCTGACTGGGTGGGAGAGTATGGCCGTACATGTTTGACGACCAGTCTGAATTATATCAGCGAAAACAGGGAGCAGCTCGAGGCAATCGCAGGCACCAGCCTGAAGCCTGAATCACCGCTGCTCGCAGCGGAATAGGAGCCGCACACAAACATGAAATTACGTGGATCCCACCTCGTTTCTCTCGCCATCCTCGCCGGGATCGGCGGCTGGATGTTCACTGGTGAATTGATTGAAGGCGGTCAGGCCGACCCGAACGCTGAAACCATTGCAGACCGTCAGGCAAAGCTGACCAACAACGCATTTCGCGTGCGCATCGTTGAGCTGCAGCCAAGCGAACGCACCAGAACCCTTTCCATTCGTGGCCGCACACAGGCCGAATCGATGGTCAGTGTGCGGGCCGAGACTGGCGGCACCGTCGAAACCCGGGCCGTTGAGAAAGGTCAGATGGTCAAGCCAGGCGACCTGCTCTGCGTCATCGATAAGGGCGTGCGTCAAACCCAGCTGGATCAGGCCAAAGCGGTCCTGCGTCAGGCTCAGGAAGACTATGACGCCAACAAATTGTTGGTTGAGCGTGGCTTCGCCACCAACACCAAACTGCGCGGTTTGAAGGCGGCCCTGGACACCGCGGTCGCCCAACTGGCAACCGCCGAGCAGGACATGAGCCGCACCGAGGTGCGGGCCACGGTTTCCGGTCAGGTACAGACCCCCTATGCGGAAGTCGGCGACAATCTCAGAACCGGCGATGTCTGCGTCACCTTGATGGAGACCAATCCGATGTTGTTCTCAGGTCAGGTGCCGGAACGTGAAATCGGTGCCATCAAACCGGGCATGTCGGCATCGGTCAATCTGATCTCGGGCGACACCGTTGGCGGCACGATCCGCTACATCTCGCCTGTTGCCGATGCCAATACACGCACATTCAATATCGAAATCGAAATGCCCAACCCGGAGCGCAAACTGCTCGACGGCATGACCGCGACGGCGGATATCGATCTCGATCCGATTAAGGCCTATCAGATCAACCCGAGCTGGCTGACGCTGGCCGATGATGGTCAGATCGGCGTGCGTTCGGTGTCGACCCAGAACAAGGTTCAGTTCAATCCGGTCAAGATCATTGCCATGGACGAAAAACAGGCCTGGGTGGATGGCCTCAATCCCGGCCTGCGGGTGATTACACTGGGACAGAACTTCGTCGCCGCCGGCGAGGAAGTTGAACCCCTCACACAACAACAGATGGAAGCACTCGAGAAAGCTGCGGCGAGTGGTCAAATGGAGACCAAATCATGACCAATGCTCTCGCGGTAATTCTCAGCCGGCCCAAAACCGTGCTGATGATGATGCTGGTGATGATCATCGCCGGTGTCACCACCTATATCAGCATCCCCAAAGAGGCGAACCCGGACATTGATGTCCCGGTCTACTTCGTCCAGGTCGGCCAACAGGGCATTTCGCCCAACGATGCCGAGCGCCTGCTGGTGCGCCCATTGGAGACCAAACTGCGCGGCCTCGATGGCCTGAAGGAAATCACCACGGTTTCCTCCCAGGGCAGCGCGGTGGCGGTGTTGGAATTCAACATCGACACCGACAAGGACAAGGTGCTCGCGGATATCCGTGACAAGGTCGACCAGGCCAAGTCCGAAATGCCATCAGATGCCGATGAACCGGTGATCAGCGAAACCAACTTTGCGCTGCAGCCAACCATCATCGTGACCCTGTCGGGCAAGGTGCCGGAACGCACCCTGTACCGCTACGCACGACGCCTGAAGGACGAGATCGAAGCGGTCAACTCGGTACGCGAGGCGACGCTGTCTGGTAACCGTGAGGAAATGCTCGAAGTGGTGTTGGATCTGGCGCGGCTGGAATCCTACAACATCACCCAGGGCGAGCTCCTCTCGGCGCTGAGCAACAACAACCAATTGGTCGCCGCCGGCCATATCGACAACGGCACCGGCCGGTTCAACCTGAAGGTTCCCGGCCTGGTTGAAGGCGCCGCCGACGTCTATTCCATCCCGATCAAACAAAATGGCGAAGCTGTCGTTACGCTGGGTGATGTCACCGAGATCCGCCGTACGTTTAAAGACGCCGCCGGCTATACCCGCGTGAACGGCGAACCAGCCATCGCACTGCAGGTGGTCAAGCGCATCGGCACCAACATTATCGTCAACAATGAGGCGGTGCGGAAGGTTGTCAGCAAGTTCTCCAAGAACTGGCCGGAGACCATCAAAATCAACTATCTGCTCGACCAGTCGAGCTTCATTGGCGAGGTTCAGGGCAGCCTGCAGGCGTCGATCATGACGGCGATTGCGCTGGTGCTGATCGTTGTCGTGTCATCGCTCGGCCTGCGTTCCGGCCTGTTGGTGGGTATTTCGGTGCCCGTCTCCTTTGCCGTCGGCTTCATGATCCTCGGTCTGGCCGGCATGACGGTCAACATGATGGTGCTGTTCGGCATGGTGCTCACCGTGGGCATGCTGGTGGACGGCGCGATTGTTGTGACCGAATATGCCGACCGAAAACTGGCGGAAGGCATGCCGGCCTCTGAGGCCTACACCCGAGCTGCGCAGCTGATGTTCTGGCCGGTGGTATCGTCCACCGCGACGACGCTTGCCGCCTTCCTGCCGCTTCTGTTGTGGCC
>JABSRX010000121.1 GCA_013214695.1 Rhizobiaceae bacterium
ACAGGATGTTGAACAGGTCCGGATGGGCCTTTTCGATTTCATCCAGCAACAACACACAGTGGGGGTGCTGATCGACGCCGTCGGTGAGCAATCCACCCTGATCAAAGCCAACATATCCTGGAGGCGCGCCGATCAAGCGTGAAACAGTGTGACGCTCCATATATTCGGACATGTCAAAGCGCAGCAGCTCGACACCCAAAGTGTCGGCCAGCTGTTTGACCACCTCGGTTTTACCGACACCGGTCGGCCCGGCAAACAGGTAGGAACCGATGGGCTTTTCAGGTTCACGCAAACCGGCACGGGCCAGCTTGATGGCCGATGACAGAGCTTCGATCGCCTTGTCCTGACCATAGACCATGCGCTTGAGCTGATCCGACAGGTTCTTCAGCACCTCTGCATCGTTTTTTGAAACCGATTTCGGTGGAATGCGCGCCATCGTCGCGATGGTGGATTCGATATCGGCAACACCAATCGTCTTTTTGCGCTTTTCGGCTGGCTGCAGCATCAGGCTGGCGCCAGTCTCGTCGACCACGTCGATCGCCTTGTCCGGCAGTTTGCGGTCATTGATATAGCGCGACGACAGTTCAACGGCCGAGATGATGGCGTCGTTGGTGTATTTCACCTTGTGGAAGTCTTCGAAATACGGCTTCAGACCTTTCATGATCTCGATCGCATCGGCGACGCTTGGTTCGTTGACATCGATCTTCTGGAAGCGGCGCACCAGCGCCCGGTCCTTTTCGAAGAACTGGCGGTATTCCTTATAGGTCGTCGACCCGATGCAGCGGATCGAGCCACCGGACAGCGCAGGCTTCAGCAAGTTGGAAGCGTCCATCGCCCCACCTGACGTGGCCCCTGCTCCGATCACCGTATGGATCTCATCGATGAACATGATGGCGCCTGGCGTTTCTTCGATTTCCTTGACCACCTGCTTCAGGCGTTCCTCGAAATCACCGCGGTAGCGCGTACCGGCCAGCAATGTGCCCATGTCCAGCGAATAGATGGTCGATTCCAGAAGAACTTCCGGTACGTCCTTGTCGACGATGCGTTTGGCCAGGCCTTCGGCGATGGCCGTTTTACCAACACCTGGATCGCCCACATAAAGTGGATTGTTCTTGGAACGGCGGCACAGCACCTGGATCGTGCGGTTGACCTCATCAACCCGGCCGATCAGCGGATCGACTTTGCCGTCCATCGCCTTCTGGTTGAGATTGACGCAATAGGCGGCCAGTGCCTCGCCTTTCTTGGCCCCGCCTTCGCCGTTTTCGTCCGCTCCAAGATCGGAATCGACACCTTCAACGGGACGCTGCTCGGAGGCGCCGGGACGTTTGGCAATGCCATGAGAGATGTAATTGACCGCGTCGTAACGGGTCATGTCCTGTTCCTGCAGGAAATAAGCCGCATGGCTTTCGCGCTCGGCAAAGATCGCGACCAGCACATTGGCCCCTGTTACTTCTTCGCGGCCCGAGGACTGAACGTGAATGACGGCGCGCTGAATGACGCGCTGGAAGCCAGCTGTCGGCTTCGCTTCCGGCACCTCGTCATTGACCAGATTGGCCAGCTCGGAATCAATATAGTCGAGCAGGTCATCGCTGAGCTTTGTGGTGTTCACATTGCAAGCGCGCAGCACCGACAATGCGTCGTCGTCTTCCACCAGTGCCAGCAGAAGATGCTCCAGCGTGGCGTATTCCTGACTGCGTTCCGACGCCAGGATGAGCGCCCGGTGAAAGGCACGTTCAAGACTGTCTGTAAAGCTTGGCAATAGACCTGGTCCTTGTTTTTGTGTCACCCCAGCGCATCATTGCGACGGGATTTTGGCTTATTTCTTCTCCATCACGCATTGGAGAGGGTGCTGATTCTTTCGTGCGTGATCCATAACCTGGGTCACTTTGGTCTCTGCCACCTCATAGGTGTAGACTCCGCATTCGCCGACGCCATTTTGATGCACATGCAACATGACCTGGGTGGCCTGTTCCAAATTCATCTGGAAGAAACGGGCCAATACCTCGACCACGAATTCCATTGGCGTGAAATCATCGTTCAACAGCAAAACCCGATAAAGGCTTGGCTTTTTGACTTTGGGTTTGACCTTAACGATCACATTTGTGTCGTTGTCATCATTGCCATTGTTGTCACGATCATCGTCGTTCGGGCCCATGGAGACCTTCAACAGATGTTTCTGGTAACGATTGTTCGGCATTGATTGCGTCATCCCGCAGATTTCCATTATGCGCCACCGAAATTGCGAGCAGTCACGACGGCTGAAGTCATATAGGTATTCACTTTGAAAGTTTAAGCCCTGAAGTTTGAGGAACTCAACCGGGTCAGGTCGAATTATCTTCAAAATATGTAACACCAGCTCGAGCAAATGGCATCAGCCTTAACGGTGCGAAAAATTGGCGCAACTTTCGGCGATTGATTAAAACTTTAGAAACCACGTCCACTTAGCCTTAACCAGAATTTCGGCCATCTGTTGTGCGGCTGAAATCAAGAGTTGTGTGTTTTTTCCGGCGTGTATTTGCCGGCTCTTTGTCAAGGATTTGTCGTGCGTACCGTTTTCGGATCGACTCGTGCCCCATCAGTTCGGGCATTTTTCAAGCTGTTCTTCTCATTGGTGTTGATTGCATCGTTCCAAGTCGGAGCGACCCAGTCGGCTGAGGCCAAGGCCAATCCCCGCTTTGCCGCCTATGTTATCGACGCCAAAACCGGAAAAGTGTTGTTTTCCCGCAATGCCAATGCGCGTCGCTATCCGGCATCGCTGACTAAAATGATGACGCTCTATCTGATTTTCGAAGATCTCAAGAGCGGCCGCATCAATCTGAAATCCCGCATGGTGATGACCAAGGCCGGTTGGCGCCGGGTGCCGTCCAAACTGGGCCTGCGTCCTGGTCAGTCGATCAGCATCGAACAGGCGATCTATTCCCTGGTGACCAAGTCCGCTAACGACGTTGCGACAGCGATCGGCGACAAACTGTCCGGTTCCGAAGCCAAATTTGCCCAGCGCATGACCCGCAAGGCACGCCAGTTGGGCATGAAAAACACGACTTTCAAGAATGCCAGCGGTTTGACGGAGCGCGGTCAGACCACGACCGCCGCAGATATGGCCAAACTCGGCCTGGCTCTGCGCGAGCACTTTCCGCGCCGCTACAAATATTTCAAAACCCGCACCTTCGCTCTGGGCAAGCGCCGTTATCCCAACCACAACCGCCTGCTGGGCCGTGTCCGTGGTGTTGACGGCATCAAAACCGGTTACACCCGCGCTTCCGGTTACAATCTCGTCACATCCGCTTCCAGCGGTGGGCGTCGCATCGTCGCCGTGGTGATGGGCGGTCGCAGCGGCAAGAGCCGCAACGCCTACATGACCAAGCTGGTGCGCGCTTATCTGCCCAAAGCATCGCGTGGCAAGGCTCGTCGCCTGGTCGCTGCCTATCGTTCGTCACGTCCTGGCGCTTCGGCCAACGCCCCGATCAGCACGGCAGGCGTCGCCAAGAAGTTGCGCGCGCTGAAAGCCTCGGCAACGCCGACGCCTCAACTGCGCAACCCTTCCCCTGTTGTGGCCGCCACTGCGGCCAGCAAGAAAGTTGCCGTACCATCGGTTACGTCTGAAGCCGCTCCGGTTCTCAGAACCGACAGCGTGCGCACTGCAACCGTCAAAAGCGAGGCCGCTCCATCGGGCTGGCAGATTCAAATCACCGCTTCGGATGATCGCAACAAGGCTCTGAATGTATTGGAAAAAGCACGTTCCAGAAACCGTCAGCTCCTGGCCGATGCCTCCCCGATCACGCAAATGATCGTCAAGAACGGCACAAAACTGTATCGCGGCCGCTTCGTTGGCTTTGGCTCCAAGGCATCGGCACGACGCGCCTGCCAGGTTCTCAAGAAACAGAAATTCGCCTGTTTGGCACTCAGCGGTTAGGCGGCTTCGCCTAGCTTAATTCATGCCGCTGTAGGGATCGGCAAACTGAAACGTTCCAGTTGTATCGCGTAAAGGAAGATCAGGAATGGCTACCCAAAAGAACATCCTTAGCTTCATTGATTTTGGCAGCAAGAAAAGTCGATCCGCCACTGTCGGGATGCGCCGTCTTCATCAGCCGGCGATGGGCCTTCCGGATTTCCTCGACGCTGGCGCCAGCCGAAAGCCCCAACACCTCATAGGCCTCCTTTTTGCCCATGGGTCCCGAGCTCGCCGGGCTTCCCTGCCCCGCGTCGGCATCCGCATGAGCGTCTTCACGCCAACCGGCCAGTCGGCGGTCAAGATACGCGTCTAAAAGCGCCAGGCTTTCGCCGTCGTCGGCAATCTCGCTGCGCAGTTCAAACAGCTCTTCACGTTCCAGCAAATCCAATTCCTTGCCTTCATAGGCACCGACCAGCACAAGGCCATTCATCGCCCCTGTCTCATGGTCCAACTGCATTTCCAAGGCAGCCGAGCGCACGCTTGATCGCTGCTGGCCGCCGCTTCCGCCAAAGCCGCCGCCCCCGGATGGCCCTAGGGTTCCCACACCACGCATTCGGCGGAACAGGGCGAGACCGCCAAACAGCAATAGCGAACCCAGGCCCGCCTGTTTCAGCAACATCAACACAGCCCCTGCCCCGATCAGAGCCATCGGCACGATCCGCCGAATGAGAAAGGCAAGCGTTGACGGATTGACGGTGAGGAACAGCACCAGGGCGATAATCGCCAGCCCTAGTAATATGACAATTGTGCTCATTTCATCTGCTCCAACAGCAAACGGGCTTCCCGGCTGTTGCTGGCTTCCAGAGCCGCATGACCGCCCGAGACAAAACTGGCAACTGCGCGCAGCAATTCCGCTAGCCGCGCCGCCGACCCTGAGCCGAAGCGAATGAAGGCCCCGTTAGACAACCGCGAGATCTCGCGAAACGCCCGTTCGGTCAGCGGGTCGTGGCCGTCCTGAAACATGAAACACGGCACGCCCAGCAGACCAAGCTGTCCGGCCTGATTGCACAGGGCGTCGACGTCCTCTTCCATCGCATCGCCGACATAGACGAGAGCGTCGACACGGGACCGGTTGGGATTGGTCGGGTTCTTTTTGCTGGCTTCCTTGCGGGCATGCCCAAGCACTTTACCGATCTGGGTCTGGCCACCGCGGCACTGAATACCGGTCATCAGATCCCGCAGACTGCGTGTATCAGCCACCCAGCGAGAGGCGCGGCATTCGCCAAACCCGCGAAAATAGACGAGTTGCACATCCAGCCCACCGGTCTTGCCGACGGCGTCGAACATCGAGGCCTGGATCTGCATCGCCTGATCCCAGGTCTGTTCGCGGCTCAAAGTGGCATCAAGCGCAAAGATCAGGCCACCATTGCCGCCGGATTTGCCTCCCAGCTTGCTGGCCTGCTTGAGAAAATTGGCCACATCCCCGGAACTCGAGCGTGCTCGGTCAGGTTGCGTCTTGCCTGTTTTGGAAATCTCCCTTGCCATACCCAATATTTGGGGCTTGCCGGGACAAACGCAAGACCGACTCTAGAAGTTAATCGGCAAAAATATCAGGCATTTCGACCGGCGCATTGCTGCTTTCCAGCCAGGTCACCCGGGCCTCGGCCCGTTTGATGCCTTTTTCGTCGACAGGCAGGCGCAGGGAGCGGATCAGGCGGCGGATTTCCTGACGTGCCGACAAGTGCGAAACGCTGGAGCGCCCCTCAAATCCGACTTCCGACAGCTCATCCAATGCCGTCAGACCCATCGGGAAATATTCACGGAAGATCACCCGCTCGCTGATACCATCGGCGATGCGGAAGCCCAGCCGCAAAGACAGTTCCTTGACGCAGCCGAGCAGGTTCTGTTGGTTGCGCGAATTCAGCGACGACATACGGTTGCGCACCACGATCCAGTCGAGCAGTCCATTGTCCACGTGACGGCGTTGGCGCCGCGCTTCGCGCACCATGACGGCATAATGGCTGACGCCGGCGATTTCCAATGACTTAGGGTCAACACGGCCCAAAACGTCAAAATCGATGAATGAGTCATTCATCGGGGTGATCAGTGTATCGGCCATCGAATGGGAGAGACGGCTGAGATAATTGTCGGAACCAGGGGTATCGATGACAACGAAATCATGAGTGTGCTGGACTTCGCTGATGGCGCGTTCAAAGGAGGAGAAGTCTTTGCTTTGCGCTTCGATCGTGCTGTCGACGCGGGCCAGGTCAAAGCGGAAGTGATTGGGAAGCTCCAGCTTCAAGCCATTGGTTTGCGACCAGTTTCTGCGGTTCTGAACATAACGGGTAAGCGACTTCTGGCGTGTATCCAGATCAATCGATGCAACTTTGAACCCTGCCTTGAGGAGAAAAACGATCACATGCATGGAAGTCGTGGTTTTTCCCGAACCACCCTTCTCATTGCCGCTCACAATTACATGTGCACCCTTGCGGCGGTTTGATCGATCAAAGGCAGCATACTCTCCCAACGTGCCCATATTTTACGTCCCAATACACTCTTACTAACGCAACAAAATACACCCGCCGACTTTATAAAAGCACAATTTTTCGCCGATGGCGATCAGCACTTTTTTAAAGGCAGCAATTAGCGTTAATTTTTCACGCAGTTTGTGATGAATTTGCGGCAATTTGTATTGACCGGCGGCCTGCCCTAACGTCACAAAAGGCCGAGTTCAGCCAATTCTGCCTTCAGATGTCCGGGAATCGACATACCGGCTGCGTCCAGATCTGCAGGCGCCTCTTCGGCGATCAGGTAGCGCCAGCCTTGAAATGCGCGTTTGGGCTGCCACTCAGTGGCGATGATTTCACTGTCCAGCATCAGCTTGCAGCGGCGAATTCCGTCAGCATCGACAAACGGCCTTATCTCTTTAAGACGTTGTCTTGCTTGGATTTTTCCTTTTATGACCCAGTAGAGCGAACCGCCGTCGAGCAATTCATCAATGCGCTTGGGCACCATTCTGGTCGTGTGGAAAAGACAAACTTCACTTCCCGCGGCCGCCATGTCGGCCAGGCGCTGTTGGCTCCAGGCGCGCTGATCCTCAAGACTTTCCGCACCGACACATAATTTGACCAGATTCAATCCCATCAAAATGGTTTAAGCCGTGGAAAGCGTTTGATACAGCCTGTAGGCGGCGTCATCCACACCCGGTTTTTGCGACAAATTGGTCAGTCTGATTCGTTTTCAGCGACCAGAATCATGGCGGGGAATCCATTTTCGACCTGTTCACCCGCCGTGATCGCCAGTTCTGACACCGTGCCATCGCTTGGGGCCAGCACTGCATGCTCCATCTTCATCGCTTCAACCGAGAACAGCAGATCACCCTGCTCGACGGAATCCCCTTCGCTCACCGTCACAGCGATGATCTTGCCATGCATTGGCACAACAATACGCCCATCGGAGGCACCAGCGCCGTCGACGTCGCCGGCCTGTTGAACGGTTTCTTCAAAGATCGATTGACGACCGTCATCTAGGACGAACAATTGGCCACCATCCTCATAAACCGTTGCCGTATTTGACTTTTTGGTCCAGCCATCCTTGCCGTCGGACATTTCGATGCCGTCAGCGCCGAAGCGAACACGTGCCGAGAGGCGTTCGCCGTCAAGCGTAAATTGCCAGTCAAGCTCGCGCTGTCCCACCAGCTGAAATCCGTCCGCTGCCTGCCATGGAGACAGTTGCTCGCCCCTGTTTTCAGCCTCAATGCGGGCTCTTTGGCGCTCAATCAGGCCCGATACGCCGGCGCATACGGTGGCCGCTTCGATGGGCTTTGTCGAAATCAGATCATCGAGTTTGGTATCAATCAACGAAGTGTCGAAATGGCCGTTTTTGAACGTCGGATCTGCACAGAGATTGGCCAGAAATGCCGTGTTGGTGACTGGCCCGGCGATTTGCGCTGCTCGCAGGCGCCCTTCCAGGCTCTCCAGTGCTTCATCGCGGGTCGCACCATGGACAATCAGCTTGGCGATCATCGGATCGTAATGGGGGGAAATCACATCCCCCTGCTCGACCCCGGAATCCACTCGGATCTGGTCTGAAACTCCACCAAGGTCCATCGCGACGAGCTTGCCGGTTGACGGCAGGAAGCCTGCATTAGGATCTTCTGCGTAGATCCGGGCCTCCACCGCGTGGCCGGTCAATGTCAGGTCGTCCTGTTTAACGGGCAGTTCCTCGCCGGAAGCGACCCGCAATTGCCACTCGACCAGGTCGAGACCGGTGATCATTTCGGTAACCGGATGTTCCACCTGCAGGCGCGTGTTCATTTCCATGAAATAGAAGCCGTCTTCGCTGAGGCCGCCTGCGCCATCGGCAATAAACTCAACGGTTCCAGCGCCTTGATAGCCCACCGCGCGCGCCGCTTCGCAGGCGGCAGCGCCCATCGCAGCCCGCACTTCAGCGCTCATACCCGGTGCCGGGGCTTCTTCAATAACCTTTTGATGACGGCGCTGCAGCGAACAGTCGCGCTCAAACAGATGCACGACATTGCCATGACCGTCGGCAAACACCTGAATTTCGATATGGCGCGGGCTTTCGACAAACTTTTCAATCAGCACGACATCATTGCCGAACGCCGCCATGGCTTCGCGTTTGGCCGCCTCCAGCGCCTCGTCAAATTCCAGCGCCTTGCCAACTTTGCGCATCCCCTTGCCGCCCCCACCGGCGACCGCCTTGATCAGCACCGGATAGCCAATCTCATAGGCCTTGCGCTTCAAGAAACTCGGCGACTGGTTGTTGCCGTGATAGCCAGGCACAACCGGCACGTCGGCCTTGACCATGATCTCTTTGGCCCGGTCTTTGAGACCCATTTCGCGGATGGCGCTGGGCGGCGGCCCGACGAAAATCATGCCGGCATCAGCCGTCAGTTCGGCGAAATCGGCATTTTCCGACAAGAACCCATAACCCGGGTGCACCGCATCAGCCCCCGCCTCCTTGGCCACCGACAGAATGCGCCCGCTGCGCAGGTAAGAATCAGACGCCGCTGCGCCCCCGATCAGATGGGCCTCATCGGCCAGGCGGACATGCAAGGCGTCGGCATCGGCCTGGGAATAAACCGCAATGGTCCGCACACCCATGCGTTTGGCGGTTTTGATGATGCGACAAGCGATTTCGCCCCGGTTGGCAATGAGTAAGGACTTAATCATGGGTCTCCGGCAGCGAAGATAACGGAATTGGCCTCAGAACCAGCCCGCATCCACTCGAATTGAATCAACACTCAACAATGTTTACGGGCACGTTGACGGCCAGTCCACCCTGACTTGTTTCCTTGTAGCGTTCATTCATGTCCATGCCGGTCTGGCGCATGGTTTCAATACAGGCGTCCAGGGGCACAAAGTGCGATCCATCGCCGTGCAAGGCCAGCGATGCGGCGGTGACGGCTTTCACCGCGCCCAATGCATTGCGCTCAATACACGGCACCTGAACCAGGCCGGCAACCGGGTCGCAGGTCATGCCCAGATGATGTTCAAGCGCAATTTCAGCCGCATTTTCAACCTGTTCCGGCGTACCGCCCATGACCGCGGCGAGACCTGCAGCAGCCATTGCTGCGGCCGAGCCCACTTCCCCCTGACAGCCCACCTCGGCGCCCGATATGGAGGCGTTTTGTTTGATGATGCCGCCCACCGCGGCCGCTGTGAGGAGAAACTCCTCAATATCCTTTTCCGAGGCCCCGACATGGAATTTGTTGAAATAGCTGATCACAGCCGGAATGACGCCAGCAGCGCCATTGGTGGGCGCGGTGACGACCTTGCCGCCAGCCGCATTCTCCTCGTTGACCGCCATGGCAAACACCGACAGCCAATCATTGGCCGCAAGCGGACCCAATTCGTTGCGGCTCCATTTCTGCTCCAGCTTCTCAGCCACGTCTTTGGCGCGGCGCTTCACCTGCAAGCCACCAGGCAATTCACCCTCCTGAGACAGACCGCGTTTGACGCAAGCATCCATGGCACCCCAGATGGCGGAAATGTTCTGCGACAGGCCGGTGGTGCCGTGCACGGTTTCCTCGTTCTTACGCTTCATCTGCGCCACTGAAAGCCCGTGGCTCTTTGCCATTTCCAGCATTTCCGCCGCGTTGGCGAAAGGATACGGCACATTGTGGGCCGGCCCCTGGTCAAAACCGGCATTCATGCGTTCCAGTTCCAGCGCATCAACAACAAAACCGCCACCGACGGAATAGTAGATTTGACGCATCAGGGGATTGCCCATCTCGTCGAGAGCTGAAAACCGCATGGCATTGGCATGCCCCGGCAGTTTTTCGTCATAGTCGAAAACCAGGTCTACCTCTGGATCAAAGTCCCACTCGGGGAAGTCTTCCACTTCGATCTTCTTGTTTTCACGCGTTTTTTGAAGAACGGCGTCCACCGCATCAGGATCCATGGTCGACGGTTCACAGCCCATCAGCCCAAGAATAATCGCCGTATCGCTGCCATGCCCCTTGCCGGTGAAAGCCAGGGATCCATGCAAGGACACGCCAATGCGACTGACATTGGCAGAGGCCGGTCTCGGCCAGTCACCGTCGCGGACTTCGTGTAGAAACCGCAAGGCCGCGACCATCGGCCCCATCGTGTGAGACGAGGAAGGGCCGATACCGATCTTGAACAGGTCAAAAATGGAAAGAAACATGGTGCTCACCGTCCTGAAGGCTTAACATTGCGGCACAATTCGATATGGCCTTGTATCTGTGCCTCTATCATTCAAATCCTCCAAATCCGACATTTTTAGATGCAATTTGACCCTCCCCTGATCGAAGCCGTGTTATTGCAGCGCTACAAGCGTTTTCTTGCTGATGTGCGCTTGCCCGACGGCACCGAGCTGACCGTCCATTGCCCCAATCCCGGCGCGATGATGGGGCTCAGTGATCCGGGCAACCGGGTATGGATTTCCGACAGTCAAAATCCGAAGCGCAAGCTGCGCTACACGCTGGAAATGATGGAAGTGGCCAGTCCCGGCGGAGGCAAGGCCTTTGTCGGAATCAACACGATGCATCCCAACAAATTGGCAGAAGCGGCAATTGAGGCGGACCTTATTCCTGCGCTGACCGGCTATGGGCGCCTGCGACGGGAAGTCAAATACGGCGAGAATTCCCGCATCGACATTCTGCTCGAGGATGATGATCGCCCACCCTGCTATGTGGAGATCAAAAACGTGCATCTTGTCCGCCAGCCGGGTCTGCACGAGTTTCCCGACAGCAAAACCGACCGGGGTGCGAAACATCTGGGCGAAATGGCCGATATGGTGCGCCAGGGCGCACGGGCCGTGATGCTTTACGTGATCCAGCGCGAAGATGGCGATGCATTTGCGCTGGCGCAGGATATTGACCCAAAATATGCGCAATCATTTCATGATGCGATGGCCGCCGGGGTTGAAGCCATTGCCATTCGGTGCAAAGTCTCCCCGCAAGAAATCATTGCCTGTGATCCGATCCCGATGATCGTTGAACCACAGGAGCCGAACCAGACATGAGTTTGACGTGACGAACTATATTCCAGCAGCCGAAGCGCCCTTGAAGAATACGGGCCACATCAAGATCTACACCGCCGAGGACTTCGACGGCATGCGCCGCGCCTGTCAGCTGACAGCCTCCTGCCTCGATGAAGTTGCCAAAATGGTCGAGCCCGGTCGCCCCACGATTGAGATCGACCGTTTCGTCTACGAATACGGCATGGATCACGGCGCCGTTCCGGCCACATTGAATTATCGCGGCTATCCCTATTCCAGCTGTATTTCGCTGAACCATGTTGTTTGTCATGGATTTCCAAGCGAAAAGCCGCTGCGCAATGGCGATATCCTGAACATCGACATCACGTTCATTCTCGATGGCTGGCACGGGGATTCAAGCCGCATGTATATTGCCGGCCAACCCAAACGCGCCGCCGAACGGCTGGTCGATTTGACCTACGATTGCCTGATGGCCGGGGTTGCAGCTGTGAAGCCCGGCAACCGCATGGGGGCGATTGGTGCCGCCATTCAGGAACTGGCAGAGCGCGAAAGATGCAGCGTTGTGCGCGATTTTTGCGGCCATGGCCTGGGGCGCCTGTTCCATGACGCGCCGAATGTGCTGCACTATGGCCGCGAGCACGAAGGCATCGAAATGCGCCCCGGCATGATCTTCACCATTGAGCCGATGATCAATCTGGGCAAATATCATGTGAAAATTTTGCGCGACGGCTGGACGGCTGTTACCCGAGATCGTTCACTGTCCGCACAATTTGAACATTCCGTGGGCGTCACCGAAGACGGCTGCGAAATTTTCACCACATCGCCCGCAGGATACACAAAGCCGCCTTATCTGAAGGATTAAAGCAGGCAATGGCTGCACGGCCAAAGGACGATGCACAGCAGGACCAAGGGACCAACAGGGGCAAGATCCCGGTTGCGAAACCCCATTATCATGGCCACCGTGAGCGGCTGCGCGAAAAGTTCAGCCGCAATGGCGCCTCGCCCCTTGAAGACTATGAACTGCTGGAACTGTTGCTGTTTCGATTCATTCCAAGGGTCGATACCAAGCCGGTCGCCAAAGCGCTACTCCATCAGTTTGGGTCAATCGCCGGCGTGCTCGGTGCAGATGAGCGTGAACTGACCCAGATTGCCAAGGTCGGCACCCGCGCCGCCCGCGATATCAAGGTGGTCGCAGCCATCGCCAGCCGGTCGCTGAGATCGGAAATTCAGGAACGCACAGTGTTAAGTTCCTGGTCGGCCGTCATCAACTACTGCACGGCCACCATGGCACACGAAAAGGTCGAGCACTTCCGCATCCTGTTTCTCGACAAGAAGAACGCGTTGATTGCCGATGAGGTTCAGCAATCAGGCACGATTGACCATACGCCGGTCTATCCACGCGAAGTGATCAAACGGGCGCTGGAGGTCAGCGCTTCGGCGCTCATTCTGGTTCACAACCATCCCTCAGGCGACCCCACCCCCTCCAAGGCGGACATCGAAATGACCCGCACGATCATCGAATCGGCGGCCCCCATGGGCATTGTCGTTCACGACCATATTATTGTTGGGAAAATGGGCCACACGAGCCTGAAAGGCCTGCAACTGATATAGTCTGGGGCATGACACTAAGAATCGGCTTTCTTCTGCCACGTACTATCGGTAAAACCTCTCCATGATCCGCATGCTCATCCCTCTATTGGCCGGTGCCTTGGCCTCGACTTCTGTCATGGCGGCCGAAGTCATTGGTCTGTCTCTGCCCTTGGACGGGCGTCTGGCACCGGTGGCCAAGCGCATGGAATATGGCGCCCAACTGGCAGTGCAGAAGCTGGTCAGACAGGGACGTGATGTTCAGCTCGTTCTGGTCGATGATGGATGCGATGTCGACAAGGCACCTGCGCTGGCCCAGAACCTGATCGACGCCAAAGCAGAAATCGTTGTCGGCCCGCTTTGCTTCCGTGCTGCCACCGCTATGGCGAAGGAGTTCAAGGACAAGGCCTATGCATCGCCTCCCAAGGCGATCATCACGGCCAATACGCGCAACAAGCTGCTGCAGCGTCTGCGCGAAGTGGACGAATTGTCCCTGTTCAGCCTGTCAAACGCGCCCAACGCCGAAGCACAGGCTGTCGTTGACCTTATTCTGCCGCGGTTCCAAGGGCGCCCGTTTGCGATTTTAGATGATGGCAGCGTCTATGGACGGGCACTTGCCGACGATATCCGCGACCTTGGCGAACCGGCCGGCTTGCGCGCTGTGGTGAACAGCAATTTTCGTCCGCTGCAAACAACCCAGATCGCCCTACTGCGCCGGCTGCGCAAATCCGGCGTGGAAGCTGTTTTCATCGCCGCTGCGGCAGAAGACGTTGTGACCATTGCCAACGACATCCGCACGCTGAAGCTGGATTGGATGGTCGCAACAGGTGAACGCGGTCAATTGCTGCCCTACTCGATTACCCCCGACAGCAATATGTCGGGCATGTTGATGGTGCGCGAGCGCGGCCTGGCCACCGAAGAGATCGAAAACAAACTGGGTGATCTGGCGTCTGTTGGCGCCACCGCACCGGATGAACAGGAAATCGAAGACAGTCTGCTTTGGGGCCATGCTCTGGTGGAAATCGGGGCCGAAGCGCTCCGCCGCGGATTGAGTGATCTGAGCGGCCAAACGTTTGAAACGATTATTGGCCCGATGACATTTGATGCCGTTGGCCGCGCCTCCCCGGCTCCATTCATTCTGTTGCAGTGGCAGGACGGCGCGTTTGAAGTCGTGCAGGGCAATTGATGGAACTGACGTTTTGAAGCCTGGTCCCCTCAATCTCATCACCGATGTCGCCGGCCTGCGGGTCGGCAATGCCAGTAACGACAAGATCAAGTCCGGCACCACCGCGCTGGTTTGTGATGTTGAGAACACCGCCTCTGTACACGTCATGGGTGGCGCACCGGGCAGTCGTGAAACCGATCTTCTCAGCCCGGAAAACACGGTTCAGTCGGTTGATGCTTTCGTTCTCTCAGGCGGCTCTGCCTTTGGCCTGGACGCCGCCAATGGCGCTCAGGCAGCGCTGCTTGAACAAGGCAAAGGGTTTGAAATTCACGGCCTGCGCATCCCCATCATCCCCAGCGCCATCGTTTTTGACCTGACAAATGGCGGCGACAAGGATTGGGGGACGTCGGCGCCCTATCGCGAGCTTGGATATCAGGCGGCTGACAACGCCGCCCAGACCTTCGAACTGGGCTCTCAAGGGGCCGGATTTGGCGCCCTGACCGGCGGTCCGGGTCTCGGCATCAAAGGCGGTCTGGGCTCTGCCTCCACCGTCATGCGCAATGGCACCACAATTGGGGCACTGGTTGCCGTCAACGCGCTCGGCGCTCCGACCGTCGGCGAAAGCAAACATTTCTGGGCCGCACCCTTCGAAATGGACGATGAGTTCGGCGGTCTCGGTCCGGCCAACGTACCCTGCCATGAAAGTCGGGCAACGCGGATCAAGTTTCGCGACAACCAGTCTCAGGGCGCCAACACAACCATCGGCATCATCGCCACCGACGCCCCGCTGACCAAGGCGGAATGCAAACGCCTGGCCATTGCTGCCCATGACGGTTTTGCCCGCGCCCTTTGGCCGGCTCACACGCCTTTGGACGGCGATCTGATCTTCGCGGTCAGCACGGGCAATGCCAAACAGCGCGAGCAAGAACTCAGCGTTGGCGAGTTGATCGAAATGTCGGCTATCGCTGCCAGCACAATGAGCCGCGCCATCGCGCGGGGTGTTTATGAAGCTGCGGACCACGAGGGCGACCTTTTCCCAAGTTGGGCAAAAGCCTTCAACACCAATTGAGCCCATTTGGTCGTCGTGTTAGGCGCCGTCAACAGCAATTGGATCAAGCACCATGACCAAACCCGTTCTCATCGCTCCATCAATTCTCGCTGCGGATTTCTCCAAGATCGGCCAGGAAGTCACCGACGTGATTGCCGCCGGTGCAGATTGGGTTCATCTCGACGTCATGGACGGCCATTTTGTCCCGAACATTTCCTTCGGTCCGGTGATCATCGAAAAACTGCGCCCGCTGACGGACGCGGTATTCGATACTCATCTGATGATTGCTCCCTGCGATCCCTACCTGGAAGCCTTTGCCAAGGCTGGCAGCGACTTCATCACCATTCATGCAGAAGCCGGCCCCCATATGCACCGTTCGCTGCAAGCGATTAAAAGCCTCGGCAAGAAAGCCGGCATTGCTATCAATCCGGGCACGCCGGTGTCGGCGCTGGAACATGTTGTCGACATGGTCGACCTGATCTTGGTGATGTCCGTGAACCCAGGCTTCGGTGGTCAGAAATATATCATGGAGGCCGGCAAAAAGGTCGCCCAGGTTGCGGCGCTTATCGGCGATCGTCCCATTCATATCGAGGTCGATGGCGGTATTACGCCGGAAACCGCGCCGCTTGTCACCAATGCCGGCGCCAACGTTCTTGTTGCCGGCTCGGCCATTTATGACGGCAAGGGCCGTGAGTCGTATGCCCGCAACATTTCTGCTATAAAGGCGGCCTTGTAGGAGGTTGTGACAAACCCAATGGCCCGATTTTCACCTATGTTCCTGGCTGGCTTTGCCGGCCTGCTTGCCACCACTTTAATGGCGCCAATCGCTTCAGCCGGTGAATATTCCACCGCTAACAGCCTTGGTTTCAGCCGTGACGGCAACAACTTTGTCTTCGAGGAGTATGGCTCGACCGATGGCCTCGGAGCGCCCTACGTGAATCTCTACGCCATCGATATCGCCCGCGATAAATGGCTGAAAGGCACCCCGGTTCGCCTGCAAAGCAGCGAAGCAGAAGTTGTGGCGCAGGAGGAAAAGCTCGCAGACGCCGGCATCACCGATCCGTTTGATATGGAAGAACACACCAAGGACGCGATCGATGCCCTGCGGGCCAAAGCTGCCCAACAGGCCCAACCTGTTCTGAAATCCCTGGGTAACTTGTATGCGGCAGATCTTCGCGTGCATAACCCACCACATGAACTGACCAGCGACGCGCGAAACGTGCGTTTCTCGGTGCCAGGCTACCGCAACTTGATCAACAACCCGCCGGAAATTCTGGCCTGGGGTTTGACGCTGGAGGAAACATTCTTTCCCGCTGGAGAAAACTGTTTCGCCCTGCACGACAAAATGGCCGGGTTCACGCTGACGCTGACCAACGAGCAGACCGGCGAAAAGATCGTCCTGAACGACGACAAAAGGGTGCCGAAATCCCGCGGCTGCCCGCTCAAATACTATGTTGAGCAGGTGCTGGTCTTTCCGCGCAAGGATGAAGGCTTCTCGCTGGCGGTCCTGGTGCGCTATGCGAAGCCGGGGTTTGAAGGTCCAGATGGCCGCTTGATCGCCGTCACCGGCATCGTCGATCGATAGAATCTCGATCACGCACTGGTTTTTTGCTTCTCCGGTCCAGCGCAAGTTGAAGCCTGATCGGGGTGGTGTTATGGCAGCGTCGATTCCTCCATCCAAGGCTCTGCCATGATCCCGCGCTACTCCCGCTCCGAAATGACCGAGATATGGTCACCTGCTTCCAAATTCCGCATCTGGTTTGAAATCGAGGCCCATGCCTGCGATGCCATGGCCGAACTCGGCGTCATTCCCAAGGAAGCCGCCAAAACCATTTGGGAAAAAGGCGGCGCCGCAGAATTCGACGTCGACCGCATCGATGAAATCGAGCGGGAAACCAAGCACGACGTTATCGCCTTCCTGACCCATCTCGCCGAGATCGTCGGACCCGATGCCCGCTTCGTCCACCAGGGCATGACATCATCGGATGTGCTGGATACCTGTTTCAACGTGCAGTTGGTGAAGGCGACAGACATTCTTCTCGACGATATGGACCGCCTGCTCGCTGCGCTGAAGAAGCGCGCCATGGAACACAAGGATACGATCACCATTGGTCGTTCCCACGGCATCCACGCAGAACCCACCACTTTCGGTGTCAAACTGGCGCAAGCCTATGCGGAATTTGAACGCTGCAAGCAGCGCCTCGAACACGCTCGCGAAGAAATCGCAACCTGTGCCATTTCCGGTGCCGTTGGCACTTTCGCCAATATCGAGCCCGCCGTTGAGGAGCATGTCGCCAAGGCCATGGGGCTGACGGCTGAGCCCGTCTCAACGCAGGTTATTCCCCGCGACCGCCACGCCA
>JABSRX010000122.1:0-10510 GCA_013214695.1 Rhizobiaceae bacterium
GTGTCGGCAACGATGGGCGGGAACACCGATGGCATGAACAGTTTGATCGATTTTGAATCGATGATCACATGACCGATCTGGTCCGGTTGGTTGGCGACCAATCGACCCCAGATTGCATAGCGTTTCGGCCAGACATCCTCACCCTCATCATAGAACCGGTCACCGTCCTTGTTGACGACGATGGAAAACGGAACGCAGTCGAGGCGGGTGACGATACCGCCGTCGAATTTCGGCGCACGGCCGTCAATCGCCACCGCATGGCACTGGGTTGGGTCACCGACGGATTCGACATTTTGATCCAACAGATCCGCCAACACCACGCCCGTGTTGTACGGCGTACCGCGGATCAGGAAATTCTTGGCTGCCGGTCCCCAAGCCCGGGTCAACCAGTCAAGGTCAGCCTGAAATCCGCCAGACGCGACAACAACCGCCTTGGGCGTGACCGAGTGGGATTTGCCGTTTTGGGCATAGTCGACCCGCGAAACCTGCTGGCCTTCGAGTTCCAAATGAGTGACCTGCGCATCGTACTCGATATCCACGCCAAGGCCTTCTGCGGTTCGGTAAAGAGCATTTACCAGCGACTTGCCACCGCCCATGAAGAAGGCGTTGGTGCGGGCAAGAGACAGGGTTCCCGAGAGCGAAGGCTGGAACCGGACGCCATGGTCTTGCAACCATGGCAAACACTCTTCCGAAGTTCGAATGGCCAGTCGGGCGAGAGTTTCGTCAGTCTTGCCCGCCGTCACTTTCATGAGGTCGGTAAAATACTCTTCTTCCTCATAGCTCTCTACGAGCGGCCCATGCGGCCCGGAATGCATGCAGCGAAAGTTGCGCGTGTGTCTTGAATTGCCGCCGCGATAGTCCTTTGGCGCGGCTTCCAAAATCAATACCTTGGCGCCAGCCTCTGCTGCCGTTATGGCCGCACACAGCGCCGCATTTCCCCCGCCAATGACAGCAATATCGTACCGTTCTTTCATCTAAAGCGCTGATCCCTTGCTGACTCGCCCATGTAAACTGCTGGGCCGCCAACTCCATGCGCCCTCCAATCGGCTTCTGTTTGGCACCAATTCAGTTCTGACACAAACGCAAAACCTCAAAAGCCATCGACCTTTACACAACGATGGGAACCCGGCCTTGGCCGAGGCCAGATTGCATTTTTGAAACAGGTAGCGCTCAAGGGCCAAAGCCCCTTGCAAGTCTGATCAACACACTGTGTTCTCAGGTCATGCAATCGCCCCTTTTGACACCAAATCAAAATAGATAGGCTCAAAACAAGACGCCACACACCTTGCCGCTTTGTTCAATCACCGAATGCCTTTGGTTTGGTTCGACTGCGGCCCCAACCAGAGGCATTCCATGTTCTTCAAATCCATGTTCCGATTTTCAGCACTGTTAGCAGTTTCCGCGATTTGGCCGACGATGGCCTTGGCACAAAACTGCGGAGATGCCAGTGCGCCCTGCGAAGTCGAGAACGGTGGGTACCATCTTGCCCTCCCTCAATCAGGCGCTCCAAAAGGCATTGTCATGCATCTGCACGGTGGCGGCGGGACGGGAAAAGGAATGCTGAAATCCGGGCTGGCCCGTGAGGCGATCGCACGGGGTTATGTTTTTGTAGCGCCCAATGGGGAACATCCGGAACAGAGATGGAAAAGGGACTGGTCGGTTCGCGCTGATTCAATGCGGTTTAACCGCGACGATAAGGAGTTTCTGACCACTGTTCTGAACGATGTGAAAGGCAAGACGGGATTGAGCACCGCGCCCGTCTTATTGGCCGGGTTTTCGCGGGGCGGATCGATGGTCTGGAATATCGCCTGCGAAAAGCCAAACTTCGCCGACGCTTATGCTCCCATTGCCGGGGCATTCTGGGACACGCTCCCAAGGTCCTGCAACGGTCCGGTCCGGCTGTTTCACACGCATGGTTGGAACGACCGAACCGTCCCGCTTGAAGGGCGTTCGTTTGGCGCCATCGTTCAAGGTGATGTGTGGGCCTCGCTGAAGATTCTCCGCGAGACGAACGGATGCGGCAAACGACAGCCGGAAAAGAACAGCATTGATGGCGACTTTTGGTTGCGCCACTGGACCGATTGCGACGCGGGCAACATTGAACTGCTGCTGCACAAGGGCGGGCATGGCGCGCCCCGTGGTTGGGCCTCACGCATCATGGATTGGTTTGAGCGCGGATAGGCAGTCAGAACCAATCCTCTAACCAGCAAAGAGTTTCCAATTGGCTTCGGCGCTGAACCTGGTTCTTGGTCTCCTGCTCTTCCTCGACTCAATTCCTAGATGCTCTGGCCCGTCTTTTCCCAGTCGGCCAGGAATTGGGCCAAACCCTTGTCCGTCAGCGGATGTTTCACCAGGCCCTTGATCACATCGGGTGGGGCGGTGGCGACGTCAGCGCCGATCATAGCGACTTCCTTGACGTGATTGGCGGTGCGGACCGACGCGGCCAAAATTTCAGTGTCAAGATCCGGGTAGTTGTCAAACACCGTGCGAATTTCCTCAATCAGCACGCATCCATCGATGTTGATGTCATCCAAGCGCCCGATGAAGGGAGACACATAGGTTGCACCCGCCTTCGCGGCGAGCAGTGCCTGGTTGGCGCTGAAGCACAGCGTCACATTGGTTTTGTGACCTTGCGACGTCANAGCCTTGCAGGCGCGCAGACCGTCCAGGGTCAGGGGCAGCTTGATGCAGATGTTGTCAGCGATTTGCGCCAGCTTTGCCGCCTCGCGCATCATGTTGTCATAGTCGGTGGAAACCACCTCTGCCGAAACCGGCCCGTCAACGACATCACAAATCTCTTTGGTCACTTCAGTGATGTCGCGACCCGATTTCAGAATCAGCGAAGGGTTGGTGGTGACCCCATCAATGAGGCCCAACTCGTTGAGGTCTCGGATCGCGTCGATATCTGCTGTGTCAGCGAAAAACTTCATTGCATCTGTTCCTTTGGAAAGTGCGGATTCGGGGAGATGAACACGGAGGTCAGATTCACTCCCCGAACCCTAAGTGGCAAAGGGCGCTGCTATTCTCCCCCAGCCAAGTTGGTTGGATTTCAATAGGCGTAGCGCACGCCGAATTCGGTGTAATTCTGGTCGAGCAACAGGTCCGCCTCACGGCTTTCGTCAATGACGGTTCGCGCATTGGGCAGATCGTTGCCGGTTGCCCGTTTCATTGCTGCGTCGCTGTCCAGACCATGATCAAGCCAACGACGATGCAGACGGTCCTGAAGGGCTTCGAAGGAAGGGCAAACGAATATGGATGCTGCAAAGACCTGGCTCAGCGATGACCAAGGAGGCGATTTCAACAAGAGGTAGTTGCCTTCGACAACAACGATTGGAACTTCAGGTGGGATCGCGATCGCGTTGGCAATTGCCAGGTCCATCTGCCGGTCGAACCTTGGAAAGTAGCGTTCGTGATCGGGTTGGGACAGCTGTTGAACGGCGCTGCAAAAACCAGCGCTGTCAAAGGTTTCCGGGGCACCTTTGCGTGCCAATAATCCCCTGGACTCAAGAATGCGATTGTCGAGGTGGAAGCCGTCCATCGGCACAAGCACAGCCTCAGGCGTTGGACCAGTCACCCCTATGTTCAACTTCTGAACCACAGCCTCAGCGAGCGCCGACTTTCCGGAAGCGGGCGGCCCGGCGACACCAATGACCATCCGCCTTCTGGTCGCATCGTCACGCCGCTTTTCCTGAATGAGATCCAGAACCCGTTCGGCGTCCTGTTCCAGGGTGGTGTTCATTATGCCGCCACACCAGCGTCTTCGGGTGTCATGGCTCCGGTCATCAGCGCCACCGCATCCGACATGGAGCAATCCTTAGGGTCGACCACGCAAAGACGACGACCCAACCGGTGAATATGAATGCGGTCTGCAACCTCAAACACATGCGGCATGTTGTGCGAAATCAAGATGATCGGAATGCCACGCGACTTGACGTCCTGGATCAGTTCCAGCACGCGGCGCGATTCTTTCACGCCAAGGGCGGCGGTGGGCTCATCGAGAATGATCACCTTCGACCCGAACGCAGCGGCACGTGCCACGGCCACGCCCTGGCGCTGACCGCCCGACAAGGTTTCTACCGCCTGGTTGATGTTTTGGATGGTCATCAACCCTAGCTCTGTTAGCTTTTCGCGGGCAAAGTCTTCCATCTTCTTGCGATCCAGTTGACGGAACCATTTGCCCATGATGCCTTCTTTGCGGATTTCGCGACCCATGAACATGTTGTCGGCGATCGACAGAGCAGGACTGACAGCGAGCGTCTGATAGACCGTTTCGATGCCATGTTCGCGGGCTTCGATCGGATTGCCGAAGGCAACATTTTGGCCTTCCAAAAACACCTCACCTTCGTCCGGTTGAACAGCCCCGGAAAGCGCCTTGATCAAGGTTGACTTGCCGGCCCCGTTGTCGCCGATGACCGCGAGGATCTCGCCATGCCGCAGTTCGAAATCGCAATTGTCGAGAGCGACCACGCGGCCATAGCGTTTGGTGAGGTTTTTGCCTGTGAGAATGGGCTCGGTCATGACGATACCTTTCTGATCCACTGGTCTACTGTGACGGCGGCGATGATCAACACCCCGATCAACAAGAAGGTCCACTGCGCATCGGCGCCGGCCATTCGCAGGCCCATTTCAAACACGCCCACAATCAGCGCACCGAGGAACATGCCGATGATCGACCCTCGACCCCCGAACAGGGATATGCCGCCGATCACCACCGCTGTGATGGATTGAATATTGCCCTGCATGCCGGTTGAAGCTCCCGGTGATATGGCTCCGAAGCGTCCAATGGCCACCCAAGCGGCGATGCCACACAAAATGCCGGCCACCGTGTAGACCTGAATGAGTGTCTTGTCGGTGTTCACACCAGCGAGCTCCGCAGCTTCCTTGTCGTCTCCAACGGCATAGATGTGTCTTCCCCATGCTGTACTGCTGAGGATGTAGGCAAACACAATGACCAGAAGCAGAAAGGCGATGACCCCGTAGGTCACGCGTGCGTCGCCTATTCGAACGATTTCTCCCCAGAACTGGAGCGCACCAGCTTCGCGTTCGATGTCCTGGCTGCGGATCGTTTCGTTGCGCGAATAAATGTAGTTGGCAGCAAGAATGATCTGCCAGGTGCCAAGTGTCACGATGAAGGGGGGCAGTTTGAGGCGCGCAACGAGCGAACCGTTCATGAAGCCCATCAAGGCACCCGCCCCTATTCCGATAATAATCGAGAGCTCCGCAGGCACGCCATAGCGCATGGAGAAATTGCCCATGATAACGGTGATGAAGACCAACATGGCGCCGACCGACAGATCGATCCCTGCGGTGAGAATGATCAGCGCCTGAGCGATGCCCAAAATGCCGACAATGCCAACCTGCTGCAAAATCAATGAGAGAGTGCCGACACGCCAGAAATTAGGATTGATCAATCCGAAGACGATGATCGCAACCACAATGACGATCAGTGGGACAAGAAAGGGGTATTTGTGCAGACTGTCGTGCAGAACGCCGATCAGCCCCTTATTCTGTGGCTCGAATTCCGCCACGTTTTCGGCGCCCTTTGACGCGATGGCTGCTTCGAAATTGTCGCTGTCTTTCGCCATGGTGCCTCCCCGCACGTTCCGACTTGTCGAACACGATTGTTTAAAAAAGGGGCCGGGCGATTACGCCCGCCCCCATAGTGCTTGAAGATTGAGCCTATCGGCCCTGTCCAATCAACCCCAGCAGAGCTTGAGGCCCTCAGCGACGCTGATCGATGGCACGCCATCAACCGGCTTGTCGGTGATCAGAGCGACACCAGTATCGAAGAAGTTCTTACCTGGCGTGTTCGCTGGCAGGGAGCCATCCTTGGCGTATTTGACAATCGCCTCGATACCCAGCGAAGCCATTTTCAGGGGATACTGCTGAGACGTCGCGTCGATAATGCCGGCTTCAACATCACGGACACCGGCACAACCACCGTCAACACCGGTGATGATGACGTCATCAGCGTTGGCACCCATGGCTTTCATGGCTTCCCAACCGCCAGCGGCAGCTGGTTCGTTGATCGCATATACAACGTTGATGTCAGGATTGATCGCCAGCAGGTTTTCCATAGCCTTACGGCCACCTTCTGGGGAACCCTGTGTCACGTCGTTGCCGACGATGCGAGAATCGTCTTCATCACCCCAACGGTTCGGATCTTTCAGGTCGATGCCGAAGCCCTGCATGAAGCCCTGGTTGCGCAGCACACCAACAGATGGCTGGCTTGGGTCGATGTTCAAACCGGCAATCTTGGCACCGCTGGTATCGCCCATAGTTGCGGCTGCCCAAGCGCCGATCAGACGACCAGCTTCAAAATTGTCGGTTGCAAAAGTCGCATCAGCCGCATCGATTGGCTCAAGCGGTGTATCCAAAGCAATGACCAGGAGACCAGCATCGCGTGCGCGTTTGACAGCAGGTACAACTGCTGCGGACTGAGCCGGAGTGATCAGGATACCTTTTGCGCCGTTGGCGATACAGGTTTCAATCGCTGCAGTCTGAGCTTCAACGTCGGTGTCGAATTTACCAGAGAACGAAGACAGGTTGACGCCGTTGGCCTCAGCCGCCGCCTGTGCGCCTTCTTTCATTTTCACGAAAAAGGGGTTGGTTTCTGTCTTGGTGATCAGGCAAGCAGAAATAGCGTGGCCGTCGGCCATCGCGCTGCTTGCAGATACAGCTGTGAGTGCGAGTGCACCCAATGTAGAAGCTACAATAGATTTTTTCACGTTAGTTCCTCCCGAGAGTGAATGGGCGGGACCGTTGCTGTTTTCCATCGGGAGATGGGCGGCCCCGCTGTTTTGATCAGATACGCCAATGCGCCCTGCTCACCCCTAAGGCTGTCAAAACGTGCGAGGCTTGTCAATAAATAAATCAGATTGATTTATTTAAAAGAGGCATTCAAACTGGATGAGCATTCTGGTAGGGATCAAAAGCTAGCCCGGGCATAGAGACTAGGTTGAGGTAACGGATTGGAACATAAGGCTGAAATTGTGATGGACCCGCGTGGCGGGGCTAATCAGAGCCGCGTGCGCGATCACAATGAACGGCTTGTTCTGTCCCTGGTGCGTCGCCACGAAAACCTGTCCAAAGCCGAAATCGCCAAACGCTCCGGCCTGTCAGCCCAAACGATTTCCGTCATCATGCGGGCGCTAGAGGGCGATGGCTTGCTGCTCCGTGGCGAACCTCAAAGGGGCAAGGTGGGCCAGCCCTCCATCCCCATGCGGCTGGATCCAGAAGGGGTTTTTTCGATTGGATTGAAGATCGGCCGCCGCAGCGCCGACATGGTGTTGATCGACTTTCTGGGCAACGAGTTACAATCAAAGTCCATAACGTTTGACTATCCCACGCCGAAGGTCCTGTTCGAATTCGCTGATATTGGTATTCGGGACTTGATAGAGGGCCTCCCCGTCGAGCATCGGTCCCGCATCGCTGGCGTTGGCATCGCCATGCCATTCGAATTGTGGAACTGGGCTGAGAAGATTGGCGCGTCCGAATCCGAGATGGCCGACTGGCGGGCATTCAACTTTCAGGCCGAGCTGGCCGCCGCCACGGGACTGCCCGTCTTTGTCCAAAATGATGCAACCTCCGCCTGTGGGGCAGAACTGGTGTTCGGCCGTGGCACCGAATTGAGCGACTTTGTCTATTTCTTCGTCGGCACTTTCATCGGTGGTGGTGTTGTGCTGAACAACAATCTTTTCGTCGGCCCAACCGGTAATGCTGGTGCATTTGGCGCCTTCCCAACCACGCAAGAAGACGGTTCTGTTTCCACCCTAATCGATGAAGCGTCAGTCTACACGCTTGAAACACGCATGCGGGAAGCCGGTATCGGCGACTCCCCTCTTTGGACCAACCCCGAGGACTGGCATTCACTTGGCAAACTGCTCGACGAGTGGATCGCGACAACGGCCCATCACCTTGCACGCGCCGCGGTTGGTTCATGCGCCATGATCGACTTTCAGGCAGCAGTGGTTGATGGGGCTTTTCCCGACGACATTCGTAAACGACTGGTCGCCGAAATTCAGCTCGAAGTCGACAAACTGGACACCAGAGGTATCGCCCACCCAATCATCCTCGAAGGGCAGGTTGGGCGTGGAGCACGAGCTTTGGGAGGGGCCGGCTTGCCCCTGTTCGCGCGCTACCTTCTGGACCAGAACGTGCTGTTCAAGGAAACCGGCGAAATTACCTAACCGGGTGTCGGGTCTAGATAAGCTCGTCTCACTCTGATCCGCCCAGCGCGCGGTCGATGACGACAGCGCTGTGTTCCGCCTTGCGGCCTGTTGTGTCGCGGATCTGGCATCGGCAGGAAAACCCATCGGCGACAATCCGGGTGTCGTCGCTTGCAGCACGAACCGCAGGTGCCAGAGAAAGCTCCGCCATCTCACGCGAAACCGCGTCAGTATCTTTCTGATAGCCAAACGATCCGGCCATTCCACAACAGGAACTCTCAACCATCTCTGCCGACAGGCCTGCATGGGAGGACAAAATTTCACATGTGGCGGAAGCAGTCCCAAAAGCCTTTTGATGGCAATGCCCATGGACCAGCGCTTGCCCTGCGTCCTGTGCAACCTGAAGGCTCGGCTGTTGCTGGACATATTCGGCAAAGGTCAAAACGCGCGATCCCAGATCGTCATTCCATTCCGGCAGCAGGTTAACGGCCTCATCGCGGAAGGTCAGAACGCAGGATGGTTCCAGACCAACGACAGTCTTTCCAGCATTCAAAGCCGCGATAAAGACCTCTGCCGTTCGGCGCATTTCCGCCACTGCCCTGTCGGTCATACCATTGGAAAGATAGGTCCTGCCGCAACAAAGATTGCCACCATCTGCCGTTGCAACAGCGACCCGTTTGCCGCTACGTTCAATGACCCGCGTGGCGGCGGCCAGCGCCTCTGGCTCAAAATGCCGGTTGAAGGTATCGGCAAACAGCAGCACATCGGCGTCTTCCATACTGACCTGCGATGGCAGGAACGGGTTGGCGAACCGGGGCAGTTGACGCGATGCCGAAAAACCAAACAATCGCTTTACCGCTCCGGGCAGCAACGCCGACACATTGGCAAGCGCCCGCAGACGGCCCGCCAGAGGAGCATAGCGCGGCAGATGGGCGACAAGACGTTGATGCAGTGTCATACCCTGGCGCGCGATCCGTGCCGCCTCGACCTCAATCTTCATCATCGCCATATCGACCGACATCGGGCATTCGGTTTTGCAAGCTTTGCAGGAGACGCACAGCTTCATGGTTTCAGCCATTTCGTCGCTGGCCATTGCTGCCTCGCCCAGCCGCCCGGTCAGCGCAAGGCGCAGCGAGTTGGCCCGCCCGCGTGTCACATCACGTTCATTGCGCGTGGCCCGATAGGACGGACACATCACCGCCCCCGCGGACTTTCGACAAGCACCGTTATTGTTGCACATCTCGGTGGCCCCAACGAGGCCGTTCGGCCAGGCAGACCAATCAAAGACCGTGTCCGGCTGGATTTGCTGATAGTCCGGCGGCCATCGAAAAAGGCTGCGGTCGTCCATCTTTGGCGCCCGTACAATCTTGCCAGGATTGAGCACACCGTCAGGATCAAGCCGATCCTTCACCTGTTCAAAAGCCCGCACCATGCGGGAGCCAAACATGCGCTCGTGAAACTCGGAGCGCACAATGCCGTCGCCGTGTTCTCCCGAATGCGAGCCCTTGTATGCGGCCACCATATCAAACGCCTCTTCGGCAATCGCCCGCATGGTCTTGGCACCGAGGTCCTGACGCAGATTTAGAACCGGCCTGACATGCAACAGCCCAACTGAGGCATGGGCATACCAGGTTCCATCCGTCCCGTGCTTTCTGAACACATCGGTCAACCGGCTGGTGAATTCAGCCAGATGCTCCAAAGGCACAGCACAATCCTCGACAAAGGAAACCGGCTTTCCTTCGCTTCGCATCGACATCATGATGTTGAGGCCCTGGGTGCGTACGCCCCAAATCCGCGCCTGAAAGGCCGGGTCCTCGGCCTCAACAACGCCGCCTGGCTGTTTACCGGGGTCATCCCACCGAAATCCCAGTTCAGCCATCAATTCGCCCAGCTCGGTCAGTTTCTGCCGGTTGATCTCTGGCGTGTCCGCAAACTCCACCAACAAGAGTGCTTCGGGTTCGCCACGGACAAACTCGTCGACAATGGGTCGGAACTGGGGAATGTCCCGCCCCAGCCGGATCATCGTGTGATCAACCAACTCGACGGCAACGGGATCCAATTTCACAATGTGCTGCGCCGCATCCATCGCCGCATAGAAGGTTGGAAAATGGCAGACACCCATGGTCTTGGTTTTCAGCACGGGGGCCAGTTTCAGTTTCAGCGATTTGGTGAGAGCGAGCGTGCCCTCGGAGCCGACCAGCAGGTGGGCCAGATTGGGGTTATCTGCGACCAGCGCATCAATATTGTAGCCACCAACCCGGCGCGAAACTTCAGGAAACCGGCGCGCAATCTCTTCCGCTTCCCGGTTGCCCAGCGCCAGCAAGTCCAGAGAAAGCGCGCCG
>JABSRX010000122.1:10608-16846 GCA_013214695.1 Rhizobiaceae bacterium
ACAGAACCATCTGCCAGCATCGCCTCCATCGAAGTCAGGTTATCCCGCATCTTGCCGTAACGAATGGACCGGGACCCGCAGGAATTGTTGGCGGCCATGCCGCCCAGAGTGGCCCGTGATGAGGTGGACACGTCAACAGGAAACCACCAATCATCAGGCTTCAGCTGGCGATTGAGATCGTCCAGCACCAGGCCCGGCTCAACCTCCACCGTGCCACTTTCCGGATCATAGGACAGCACCTTGTTGAGGTGTTTGGAAAAATCGACGACCAAGGCATCGTTGACCGTCTGCCCGGACTGGGAAGTACCACCACCTCGTGCCAGCAGCGGCACGCCTTCTGTCTTTGCAAATTCAAGTGCGATTTCCACATCGTTCCAGGTTTTCGGCACGACGATCGACCGGGGCATGATTTGGTAGATGGAGGCGTCTGTCGCATAGCGACCTCGGTCGAAGATTCCAGTGAGAACCTCACCCTCAATCTTGCCTTGCAAACGCTGGTAATCCACTCTGTCGTCCCTCAATGGCAGCCGCGAGTCCGCATATTCGGTTGCTCAAGTTAAGCCAAACCAAGGACAAAGTCATGCGCTCGGGCCGCCACTTTTTGCAAATCCCCGGACCAACAAACACGCCGGAGCGCATCCTTCGGGCTATGCATCGCTCCGTCATTGACCATCGCGGCCCGGAATTCGCCGAGCTCGGACAAGGCCTGCTGAAAGATCTCAAACGCGTTTTCAAGACACAAAACGATGTGATCACTTATCCAGCGTCGGGAACCGGTGCCTGGGAAGCAGCACTGGTCAACACGCTGGCGCCCGGAGATACCGTTTTGATGTACGAAACGGGACAGTTCGCAACCCTATGGAAGAACATGGCGACCAAGCTTGGCTTTGACCCCCTGTTCATGCAGGGTGACTGGCGCAACGGCACCAATGCCGAGGCGATTGCAGCGCAATTGCAGGCCGACGCACAGCACCAGATCAAGGCTGTCTGCGTCGTGCACAATGATACGTCGACGGGGATCACCTCCAACATCGCAGCGGTTCGCAGTGCTATGGACGCATGCCAGCATCCGGCCTTGTTGATGGTCGACACCATCTCGTCGCTTGGCTCCATCGATTTTCGCACAGATGAATGGGGCGTCGATGTCGTCGTGGCAGGCTCGCAGAAAGGACTGATGCTGCCACCGGGGTTGTCGTTCAATGCGGTGTCGCAGAAGGCCTGGGAGGCGTGCAACACGCGTGGCGACCGGCGCTCCTATTGGGACTGGCGTGATATGAAATCGCCCAACGAAGCCGGATATTTTCCCTACACCCCGGCAACAACTTTGCTCTACGGGCTGCGCGAAGCCCTCGACATGCTCGAAGAAGAAGGATTGGACAATGTGTTTGCGCGTCACGCGCGGCACGCTGAGGCAACTCGCGTGGCTGTCGAGGCCTGGGGTTTGGAAATCCTGGCGAGCAATCCCGATGAAAGATCGAATTCACTCACAGCGGTGGTGATGCCCGATAATCAGGGCGCCGATGCGCTGCGCAAAATTATCCTCGACGAATTTGACATGTCCCTAGGAACAGGCCTCAACAATGTCGCAGATCGGGTCTTCCGCATCGGTCACCTCGGTGACTTTAACGACCTGATGTTGATGGGCACGCTGGCGGGTGTGGAAATGGGTCTGGCCAAAAGCGGCGTCACCTATCAACCAGGTGGCGTACAGATGGCGATGAACCACCTTGTTTCCTAAGCTTCGAGCCGGCTAACCGCAAACGCACCTCTTTCAAACAAAAAACCCCACGCAAAAGCGTGGGGCCGAGGGTCTGTGGTGCAAACACCTCTGCCGGATAAATCCGGTATCTGATCATAACCGATGCGCGAACGTTCTCAATCTCAATTGCGACGCATAACCCTGCAGTTTTGGGCCATTTGCACAAAAATCGGGCGACGGTGCGAGACAGCAGGTTGAACAAGGAAAGTCGCCTGGATTGCGGTCCACGCCAGCCGTCGTGCGATGCACATATTTTTGCCAGATTCAATTCACTGCATAAATTTTAGGCCATTTTGAGTTTTGCAATCTCTGTGGCGCAAACTTTTCGATGCGTACCATCCATATAAACTCTGCAATATCAGACGGTTGTGAGGAAGATTATTCAATTCTTAATGATTTGGCACGGCGCTTGAATGTTTGTCCGCGGTGCAAACACAACTGTTGGAATTTAACTTATGACAAACCTGACACGGCGAGCCATGCTGCTCGCGTCCGCCGCAACGCTCGGCGCAACAATGACACTTGGAGCCGCTGCCTTTGCAGCCGACACCATCAAAGTGGGTGTCCTTCACTCGCTGTCCGGCACAATGGCAATCTCCGAAACCACCTTGAAAGATGCCATGCTGATGCTCATCGAAGAGCAAAACAAAAAGGGCGGTCTGCTTGGCAAGAAGCTTGAGCCTGTCGTTGTCGACCCGGCTTCGGATTGGCCACTCTTTGCAGAAAAAGCACGCGAACTGATCTCTGCCAGCGAAGTCGATGCCGTATTTGGTTGCTGGACCTCGGTCTCCCGCAAGTCCGTCCTGCCTGTTTTCAAGGAACTGAACAGCGTTCTCTTCTATCCAGTGCAGTATGAGGGCGAAGAGTCCGAGCGCAACGTCTTCTACACAGGTGCAGCGCCGAACCAGCAGGCCATCCCGGCCGTCGACTATCTGCTTGAAGAAGAAGAAGTCGAGCGCTGGGTCCTCGCCGGTACCGACTATGTCTACCCGCGCACAACCAACAAGATCCTTGAAGCCTACCTCAAGGCCAAAGGTGTGGCTGACGAAGACATCATGATCAACTACACGCCATTTGGTCATTCCGACTGGCAGACCATCGTTTCCGACATCAAGAAATTCGGTGCCGCCGGCAAGAAAACCGCCGTTGTCTCGACCATCAACGGTGACGCCAACGTTCCCTTCTACAAGGAACTGGGCAACCAGGGTGTGAAGGCCTCAGACATTCCCGTCGTTGCCTTCTCAGTGGGTGAAGAAGAACTGGCCGGTTTCGATACCGCTCCATTGGTCGGTCACCTGGCAGCCTGGAACTACTTCCAATCCGTCGAGGCGCCTGAAAACGCCGAGTTCATCGAAAAGTGGAAAGCCTTTACCAGCCCGGACCGCGTCACCAACGACCCAATGGAAGCACACTATATCGGCTTCAACATGTGGGTGAAGGCAGTTGAAAAGGCCGGCACAACCGACCCGGATGCCGTCATCGACGCCATCGTTGGTGTGGAAGTCCCGAACCTGACCGGTGGCATCTCCAAAATGCTGCCAAACCACCACATCACCAAGCCGGTGCTGATCGGCGAAATCCAGGCGGACGGACAGTTTGAGGTTGTTTCCCAAACCGACGGTCTGGTTCCTGGCGATGCCTGGTCAGACTTCCTGCCGGAATCCAAACCACTCAAGGCCGACTGGGTCGACCTGAAATGTGGCAACTACAACACGGAAACCAACACCTGCTTGGGTGCCGATAGCTAGACCAAACCGAACAGTGGGCCTTTCATCCTCCTCCTCCCAGAAGTGGCCCACTTTCCTCCAGCGGGGAATTTCGATCTCAAAGCGAAATTCCCCGCATTTTTTTGAAAGTTGAGACCGAACCAAATGCGTCTTCCAGTTAGAATTTGCCTGCTGGGCTTAACCCTTCTGGCTTTCCTGACACTGCAAACAGGTTCCTACGCTCAAGATATCCGCCCGATCATCGACGAATTCGCCGCCGCAAAGTCCTTCAAGAAGGTCGAGGCCGTGATTGATAAACTGGCAGCAGCTGGAGACCCGGCCGCCGCCGTTTCGCTGCGCGCGCTTTCTGAAGGTCGCCTGAAATTCAAGAAAAATGACGGTTCAGTCTTCATCACCATCGAAGACGCTGGTGAATTTGCCCTGCAGGATCCACTGACCGGTAATGCGGTCCCCACCGACGGCGCAACGGCCAAGGACTTTAAAAAGGTCAAGGTCAAGAATTCGATCCGCCGCAAGATTGCCGCCGTACTGTCCGGCATGACACTGCAAGCCAAGGACAAATCGCAACGCTTGGCTGGCGCAGAAACCATCTTCAACACGTCGGATGTGTCGGCCCTGCCCGCGCTCGAAGCCGCGATCGACAAGGAAACAGACGATGACGTCAAACAGGCTTTCCTTGATGCGCAGGCATCCGCCATTCTCGCCAGCAAGCGCGAAGTTAGCGAAAAGCTCGCCGCTGTCGCGCGCATCGAAGCGCGTGGCGACCGGGCCTCATTGGCGCTGTTGTCCAAATTTTTGGCAAGCTCGGAAGGCGAGCTTGCAACGCGCATATCCGGTGCCATTGAAGGCATTGAATCCGTTCAGGCCCTGTGGGCCAACGCACAAAACATCTGGTACGGCATTTCGCTGGGGTCTGTATTGCTCCTAGCGGCCATCGGTTTGGCCATCACCTTTGGTGTGATGGGCGTCATCAATATGGCGCACGGCGAAATGGTCATGCTGGGCGCTTACACCACGTTCACCGTACAGCAGGCCTTCAGTCTGTATTTCCCAGCCCTGATGCCCTTTGCCCTGCTTTTCGCCCTGCCCGCAGCCTTTCTGGTGAGCGGCCTTGTTGGTCTAATCATGGAACGCGGTTTGATCAGCCGTCTCTATGGACGGCCGCTGGAAACCCTCCTGGCCACCTGGGGCGTCTCCCTGATCCTGCAACAGACCGTGCGCACCATATTCGGCGCAACCAACCGCGAAGTCTCCAATCCGTCCTGGATGTCGGGAGCCTTTGAACTGGGGCAGATTTCGATCACCTGGAACCGCCTTTGGATCGTCGTGTTCGCCTTGGCGGTCTTCGCGGCACTCTATTTCATCATCAACCGGACAAGCCTGGGGCTGGATATGCGGGCGGTCACCCAGAACCGCCGGATGGCCGGCGCCATGGGCATCCGGACATCTTGGGTCGACGCCATGACCTTTGCCTTGGGTTCGGGCATTGCAGGTATCGCAGGCGTCGCGCTTTCCCAGATCGGCAACGTCTCGCCCAACCTCGGTCAAAGCTACATCATCGATTCCTTCCTGGTCGTTGTATTCGGCGGCGTCGGCAATCTGTGGGGTACGCTGGTGGGTGCCATGTCGCTCGGCATCTTGAACAAGTTCATGGAACCGTATGCGGGCGCGGTGCTCGGTAAGGTCATCATCCTCGTACTGATTATTCTGTTCATCCAAAAACGCCCGCGCGGGCTGTTTGCTCTCAAAGGAAGGGCGGTTGAGCAATGAGCATGACTGGCTTCAAAGACAACGCCTTCAGCATAAAGCGGGGCACGCTGTTCGCCATCGCCGTGATCGTCGCCTGTGCGATCGTCGTGCCTTATCTCAACCTGCTACTGCCGGTCGACCATGCGTTGCATGTGCCTGACTATCTTGTCGCGCTGTCGGGCAAGTTCCTGTGCTACGCCATGCTTGCCGTTTCCCTCAATCTCGTCTGGGGCTATTGCGGCATCCTCTCGCTCGGCCATGGCGCATTCTTTGCGCTCGGCGGCTATGCCATGGGCATGTATCTGATGCGCCAGATTGGCAGCCGAGGTGTTTACGGTAATCCAATCCTGCCAGATTTCATGGTGTTTCTGAATTACAAGGAATTGCCCTGGTTCTGGTATGGATTTGACCAGTTTTGGTTTGCGGCAATCATGATTGTTCTGGTGCCCGGAACGCTTGCATTCGTTTTCGGTTGGTTTGCCTTCAGATCCAGAGTGTCTGGTGTCTATCTGTCGATCATCACCCAGGCCATGACCTATGCTTTGCTGCTCGCTTTCTTCCGCAATGACATGGGTTTTGGCGGCAATAACGGCCTGACAGACTTCAAAGACATTCTTGGTTTCAACATCCAGACTCAGGAAACCCGCGCCTCGCTGTTTGCGATCAGCGCAATCTTCCTGGCACTGTTCCTGTGGGTCACCGCCTATATGACACGCTCACGCTTCGGCAAACTGCTGATTGCCACACGCGACGCCGAGACCCGCACGCGCTTCCTCGGCTACCGCCCCGAAAAGGTAAAACTGTTCGTCTGGACCTTGTCGGCCGTTATGGCGGGTATCGCCGGCGCCCTCTATGTGCCCCAGGTCGGCATCATCAATCCGGGCGAATTTGCACCAGCAAACTCCATCGAGATTGTTATCTGGACCGCAGTGGGTGGCCGCGGCACCATCATCGGTCCTGTGATCGGCGCCTTCCTGGTCAACGGTGGCAAAAGTGTCTTTAC
>JABSRX010000123.1 GCA_013214695.1 Rhizobiaceae bacterium
CGGTTGCGATATTCTGGAAATGCACGGCATCACGCTGGACGGCGCCAACCGCCCGCTGGGTGATGAATTTGCCGGCCTGCTGCATGCCCGCGCCTGCCCGCAAATCTATGTTGAAAACTGTGCCTTTGATGGCAGCCGCGGTGCCGCCATCTCGCTGGACACCTGCGGTGGACGCATCGAGCGCAACCGGATTTCGGGCGCAGACGGTGTTGCCGGTCTTTACAGCGTTAATGCCACAGGCCTGTCGATCCAAAACAACAAGGTTGCCGACTGCTCGAATGGCGGCATTCTGGTGCATCGCTGGAAATCGGGGGAGGACAATACGATTGTCTCGGGCAACCGCGTCGAGCGCATCGCTGCGCGTCACGGCGGCACGGGTCAGCAGGGCAACGGCATCAACCTGTTTCGGGTCGATGGGGTGATCGTTTCCAACAACCACATCAGCGACTGCGCCTTCTCGGCCATCCGCGCCAACAGCGCCAGCAATGCCCAGATCACCGGCAATACCTGCCTGCGCAGCGGTGAGACGGCGATTTACAGCGAGTTCCAGTTCCAGGGATCGCTGATTGCCAACAACATTGTCGACGGCGGCACGATGGGCATTTCGATTGCCAATTTCAACGAGGGCGGGCGCCTGTGCGTCTGCGCCAACAATCTGATCCGCAACATGGTCACCGATGGCCCCTACCCGGCGGAAGTCGCCGGATTTGGCATCGGCATCTTTGCCGAAGCCGACACCAGCGTCACCGGTAACGTGATCGAAGGCGCGCCGAAGTTCGGCATCGGGCTGGGTTGGGGACCGTATCTGCGCAACGTGATCGCGTCGAACAACATCATCCGCGATGTCGGCGAAGGCATTGCGGTGTCCGTGGTGCGCGGCGCGCAATCCACCTCGATCACCGGCAATGTCATCAACAAGGCGCGCAAGGGCGGCATTATCGGTCACGAATGGACCAAGGCGGTGACTCAGGATCTGGCAATGGGCCCCAACAACCCGTTCCCGCATCTGACCGTTGAGCGCAATGTTGTCAGCTAATCACGCAGATTTTTCTGCTTCCGACTGGAGCCGTAGCTGGCGCGCTGACATAATCGAACCATATTGTTTTCCATAGTTGGTGCTTCAACTGTTTGGGCAAGTGCATGTTTCGACTGTTTCTCAAGTTCATGGCTTTGGTACTGCTGGTGTTCATCGCTCCGGCGCTGATCCATGCCGCGGTCTGGGCCGCTAAGGACCGTCCAGCCAGCTGGCGCTATGCCAACTGGTCGAGCGCCGGCATCCTGCCTGACGCGAGAGACGATCGGCCTGCCAAGATTTACATCATGTCCGCCCGCACCGGCGGCATGAAAGGCGCGCTGGCCAGCCATTCCTGGATCGTACTGAAGCCCAAAAATGCCAACCGTTACGACCGCTATGACGTGGTCGGCTGGGGACGCCCGGTGCGCCACAACGCCTATGACGCCGATGCGCGCTGGTATTCCAACGTGCCGGTCATCGAGACGGAGATCGAAGGCGCGCGGGCGGAAGAATTGATTCCCCAGATCCAGGCGGCGATCGCCGCTTACAAGTGGCAGAACCGCGGCGACTACACGATCTGGCCGGGACCGAATTCCAACACTTTTGTGGCCAGCATCATCCGCGACGTGCCCGGTTTCGATGCCCGCACACCGGCAACGGCTGTGGGGCGTGATTATCCGGCCGATGGCAATTGGGCAGCATTCGACCCCTCCGGCAGCCTGCGGCTGTCAGCTGGCGGCTATGCCGGGCTGGTGATCGGTCCTGAAGACGGACTGGAATTGAATTTCCTGGGTTTGGTGGCCGGGTTCAACCCGGCCAAACTGGAGATCAAGGTGCCGGGATTCGGCACCTTCCGTCTCTAGACTTCCAATTATTGAAGGTCGCTGAAGGCGTCTTCCAGACGGTCCAGGGCTTCCAGCAGCAATGACCTTGGCAGGGCAAAGTTGAAGCGCAGGAAATTCTCGCCGCCTTTGCCGAATGCCGCGCCGTGGTTGGTGCCAATGCGCGCCTGTTTTTCGACCCGGGCAATGAACTCTTCCGGCTCCATGCCGGTTCCGGAAAAGTCGACCCAGGCCAGATAGGTTGCTTCCAGCGACATCGACTTCAGGCCGGAAATGGCATTGACCCGCTCATCAAAGATGCGGCGGTTTTCGTCGAGATAGTCGATTAACTGGGCCAGCCAGTCCTCGCCGTGATTGTAGGCGGCTTCGGTCATGATCAGACCAAAACTGTTAGGCGTTAGCCACAGGCCCTGCATCTTGTCGGCAAAGGTGGCGCGCAGATCATCATCTTCGATGATCACATTGCCCACATGGCCGCCAGCCATGTTGAATGTCTTGGTCCCGGCGGTCATCATGATCAGGCGGCTTTTGATATCGTCGCTGATATTCGCCATCACGTGATGCTTGTTGCCCGGGAAAACCAGATCGGAGTGGATCTCGTCGGACACCAGGATCAGGTCGTGCTTGATGCAGAAATCGCAGACGGCCTTCAGTTCCGCCTCGCTCCAAACTCGGCCGCCGGGATTGTGGGGCGAGCAGAAGACGATCATCTTCTCATCGCCCTGCAGCGAGGCCTCAAGCCCTTCCAGATCAAGCTCATAGCGCCCGTCAACATTGAGCATCGGGCTCTCGACCAGGCGTCGGTTGTTGGCTTTGATCAGTTTGGAAAAGACGTGATAGACCGGCGTGAAGATGATCACCCCGTCGCCCGGCTCGGTATAGCACTGCACGCACAAAGATGTGCCGTTGACCAGACCGGCGGTGGCGAAAATCCACTCCGGCTTGATGGCCCAGTCATTGCGCCGTGCCATCCAGTCGACGATTGAATTCAGATACGAGCTCTTGTCGCCGTAATAGCCGAAAATCCCGTGATCCAGCATGTCGCGCAGAGCATCCTGAACCGCCTGGGGTGGTTTGAACTCCATGTCCGCCACCCACATGGGGATGGCGTCCTTGGGGTCGAGATTGTAGATCGATTCAAGCCCGTCCCATTTTCCGGAACGTTTGTTCAGGCGGTCCTGAACCGCGTCAAAATTCGTTTTTTCCAAAGCTCGTCAGTCCGTTCATAGCCAAAACACGCTCCCGCGGGAGTCGCAGCCAGCTCTAATTATTTGATGCGTTCCAACACGGAAACATAATTGGCAACAGCTGCACCTCCCATATTGAAGATGCCGCCGAGTTCCGCGTCTTTCACCTGAATGCCTTCCGGCGCCGAGTTCGTCAATTGCATTGCCGTCAAAACATGCATAGAGACACCGGTTGCGCCAATCGGATGCCCCTTGGCCTTCAATCCGCCGGATGGATTGACCGGCAATTTGCCATCTTTTTGGGTGATCCCGTCCAAAATGACCTGCGCCCCCTGCCCCGGTTCGGCGAGGCCCATGGCTTCATATTCGATCAGTTCGGCGATGGTGAAACAGTCGTGGGTCTCAACAAATGACAGGTCCTGCATGTCCAGCTTGGCGTCGGCCAGTGCCCGGGACCAGGCGGTGGCGCAACCTTCAAACTGCAGGATATCGCGCTTCGACATGGGCAGGAAATCCTGCGCATGGGCGGTGGCGCGGAAGGCAACCGCCTTGTCCATGCCGAGCGCCGTCTGCGTGTCGCTGAGCACCAGAGCTGCCGCCCCATCCGAGACCAGCGAACAGTCGGTACGCTTCAAAGGTCCTGCCACAAAGGGGTTCTTCTCGCTCTCAGCGCGGCAGAAATCATAGCCCAGATCCTTCTGCATCTGAGCAAACGGATTACCGGCACCGTTCTTGTGGTTTTTCGCGGCAATCGCCGCCAATGCGTCGGACTGATCGCCATATTTCTGGAAATAGGCCTGGGCAATCAGGCCGAAGACACCGGCAAACCCGGCCGGCGTGTCGCCATCTTCCGGCAGATAGGAGGCCTTCAGCAGATTGGCGCCAATTTCCTTGCCCGGTGTCGTCGTCATCTGTTCAGCACCGACCACCAGCACATGACGGGCCCGGCGGGCTTCGATCGACTTGATGCCCTGATGAACCGCCGCTGAGCCTGTAGCACAGGCGTTTTCAACCCGCGTTGCCGGTTTGAAACGAAACGCATCGGAGGCCTGATACACCAGGCTGGCGGTGAAATCCTGGGCCGAGAAACCGGCGTTGAAATGACCCAGATAGACCTCGTCAATGTCGGTTGCTTCCAGTCCGGCATCCTTCAAGGCGTCCTCAACGACGCCAACGATCAGGCTTTCAACCGTCTCTCCTTCAAGCCGGCCGAATTTCGAATGGGCCCAGCCCGTAATGCACGCGGTCATGTTCTTTTTCCGATGGTTTTTCCTGTCATAAACCTAGTGTTTAGTAACCCCAACGCCAAGAGGTGATCGTTCAATAGGCGCACACAAATGTGTTGTCCGAATGCCGTTGACCTGGGCTGCGAAAATGATTTAAACCGATTGAAATTTCATGCATGATGATTTTCCCGGAGAGTTCTATGCCCCTCAAAGTTGCCATTAACGGATTTGGACGTATTGGTCGCAACACCCTGCGCGCGCTGATTGAAAGCGGTCGCACGGACATTGAGGTGGTGGCGATCAACGACCTCGCCCCGGTGGAAACCAATGCCCATCTGTTGAAATATGATTCGGTGCACAACCGTTTTCCGGCCCCCGTCACCGTCGATGGCGATACCATTGACGTCGGTCGCGGCCCGATCCGCGTCACCGCGATCCGCGATCCACGCGAGCTGCCTTGGAGCGATGTTGATGTTGCTCTGGAATGCACCGGCATCTTCACCAGCCGCGAAAAGGCTGCCCTGCATCTGGAAAACGGCTCCAAGCGCGTGCTGATCTCCGCCCCCGGCGCCAATGCCGACAAGACGGTGGTTTATGGGGTCAACCATGACACGCTGACCAGCGACGATGTCGTCGTGTCAAACGCTTCCTGCACCACCAACTGCCTGGCACCCGTCGCCAAAGTGCTGCATGACGCCGTCGGCATCGAAAAGGGCTACATGACCACGATTCACGCCTATACCGGCGACCAGCCGACCCTGGACACCGCCCATAAGGACCTGCACCGCGCCCGCGCTGCTGCCCTGTCGATGATCCCGACATCCACCGGTGCCGCCAAGGCCGTTGGTCTCGTGCTGCCGGAACTGCAGGGCAAGCTGAACGGCTCCGCCATCCGCGTCCCGACACCGAATGTCTCCTGTGTTGACCTGAAGTTCACCGCATCGCGCGACACCGATGTCGAAGAAATCAACGCCGCGCTGAAAAGCGCCACCGAAAACGCCCTGAAAGGCATTCTCGACTATAACGATGAGCCTCTGGTCTCTTCCGACTACAACCACGACGGCCATTCATCCAACGTCGCAGCGCTGGAAACCCAGGTCACCGAGGGCAATTTCGTCCGCGTCATGTCCTGGTACGACAACGAATGGGGCTTCTCCTGCCGCATGCTCGACACCGCCGTCGAAATGGGCAAGCACATCTAGCGGCGAGCGGCGAGCGGCGAGCGGCGAGCGGCGAGCGGCGAGCGTGGTTACGCTTGCTGGCGCTGGTCGGCTATCAATTTTCAAGAAAATTGGCTGGGGCGGCAGGGATCGAACCTGCGAATGGCGCTACCAAAAAGCGCTGCCTTACCACTTGGCCACGCCCCAGCACGAACGGTGATTTGGCGAATATGCCGCGCCGTTCGACAGCCTCTATAGGCGAACAAATCAGCGGCGGCAACAACTTGATATCACCCTGCGGCGGTTTTTCTCAGCTTCCCCGATATGTGGAAAAAGACCACGGGCTGCAAACCAGCGGCACGTGATATCCCTGCTCCGGATGGGTGATCGTAAAGCGCACCGGAACCACGTTCAAAAAGCCCGGCCCATCGCCATTACCGAAATAGTCGCCGACATTGAACCGCAGTTCATATTCGCCAGCTGCCATTTCATCGGCGGTCAACAGCAAGGCATCGGTGCGCCCGTCCGCATTGGTGACTACCGACTTCAGATGCTCCTCTCCGGCTCCGGGATTGCGCACAAAATCAATCTTCATGCCCGCCGCCGGGCGGCCATTGGCGGTATCCAAGACGTGGGTGGAGAGCTTTGACATCTAAACCTCATGCGTAAGAAGCGCTTCAAGGCGAAACCGGCCGATTTCGCCGATCTGGCGCAGGGCTTCGATCTTTTCCTGATCCGCCTCGTTGGTCAGCCGCTTCTGAAAAGCCTTCAGGATCGAATGCTTGTCGTGGCCTTTGACCGCCAGAATGAACGGAAAACCGAATTTCGATTTGTAGCTGTTGTTCAGCTCATGGAACTGCTCGAACTCTTCCTTGCTCAGCGTGTCCAGCCCTGCCCCCGCCTGCTCGGCGGTAGAGGAATCGGTCAGTTCACCGGCCAGTGCCGCCTTGCCAGCCAGGTCCGGGTGGGCGCAGATCAGATCGATTTGCGCCCGCTTGGAGGCATCGGCCACCGCCTGAACCATCGCCGAATGCAAACTGCGCACCGACTTGAACGGCCGCTGGTCCACCACATCCTCGGCCACCCAGGGCGAATGCTCGAATATGTCTTTCAGTGTCGCGACGAAGGCGTCGTTCGACATCTCGTTCAGCTTTGAAAGCGCGATCATTTGGTTTCCAGCTCACTCACCTGGCGCTGCATGTCCTCCACTGCAAACAACACCCGTTCGGGCGTCGCCGGTGCGTCGAGATTGGCAGCGAGTTTTCCTCCAGAGAGCGATGATACAGCATCGCGCAGAGCAAGCCAGACCGAAATTGCCAGCATCAGCGGCGGTTCGCCAATCGCCTTGGAGCGGAATACCGTCTCATGGACATTCGGCTTGTCGTCGAGAATTTCGACATTGAATTCCGGCGGCACATCGCGCGAGCCGGGAATCTTGTAGGTCGATGGCCCGACCGTGCGCAGTTTGCCGGACGGGTCCCACCACAATTCTTCACAGGTCAGCCAGCCCATGCCCTGCACGAAGGCGCCTTCGATCTGGCCAAGATCAATGGTCGGGTTCAGCGGTTTGCCGCAGTCCTGAACCATATCGGCGCGCAGGCAGCGGTTCTCGCCGGTCAGCAGGTCGATCACCACTTCGGCAACGGCGGCGCCATAGGTGTAATAGAAGAACGGACGGCCGCGCAGATTGGCGCCGTCCCAGTGAATTTCCGGTGTCGCGTAAAACCCGTTGGCTGACAGGGAAATGCGCGCAAACCAGCACTTGTGGGCCAGTTCGCCAAACGCCATCGACTGGCCGCCGGCGGCGACCTGGCCATTGGCAAACACCAGATCGGCCTCATCACAGCCAAATTCTTGCGCCGCGAAGGCGGCCATGCGTCCCTTGATGGCGCTGGCGGCGTTGAAGGCGGCGGCGCCATTGAGGTCCGACCCTGAAGACGCAGCAGTCGCCGATGTGTTCGGCACCTTGCCGGTGGTGGTTGGCGTGATCTTGATATCGTCGAGCGGCAGGCCAAACACTTCGGCGACCACCTGCGCCACCTTGGTGTACAGCCCCTGCCCCATTTCCGTGCCGCCATGGTTCAGGTGGACCGAGCCATCCTGATAGACATGCACCAGACTGCCGGCCTGATTCAGCGCGGTGAGGTTGAACGAGATGCCGAATTTAACCGGCATCATCGCCAGGCCTTTTTTCAGGATCGTGTTTTCTGCGTTGAAGGCGTCGATTTCCTTGCGGCGGCGGTCCCACTCGGCGTTCTGCATCACCCGGTCGACCACATCGAGAATGCGGTTGTCGTCGACATCCTGCCCGTAAGGCGTCACCTCGCCGGTCTCCGACCCGTAATAGTTGACCCGTCTCACCTCGTTTGGATCGAGCCCTAGCTGGCGTGCGGCGATGTCGATCATCGCCTCGGTGGCGACAATGCCCTGCGGCCCACCAAAGCCGCGGAAGGCGGTGTTGGACACGGTGTTGGTCTTGGCGGCGAAGCCAAGAAAATCGGCGGCCGGAATGTGATAGCAATTGTCGAGATGGGTCAGCGTGCGGGTCACCACCGGGCCGGACAGGTCTGCCACATGGCCGGAATTGGCCAGCGCCTCCACCTTCATGCCGGTAATGCGGCCATTGGCTTGCAGCCCCAGATCGTAATTCATCACAAAGCCGTGGCGCTTGCCGGTCGCGGCCATATCGGCGTCACGGCGCAGGCGGAAGCGGCACGGCTTGCCGGTGGCGTTGGCGGCCAAGGCGGCAATCGCCGCGACAATGGTCGCCTGGCTTTCCTTGCCGCCAAAGGCACCGCCCATGCGCCGCACCTGGACATCCACTTCGTGGCTCTTGATACCCAGCGCCAGGGCCACATGGACCTGCACTTCGCTGGGATGCTGGGTCGACGACCAGACCAGCATCTCCCTGTCTTCGCCGGGCAGCGCATAGGCCACCATGCCTTCCAGATAGAAATGATCCTGCCCGCCCATTTGCAGTTGCCCGCTGATCCGATGCTGTGCATCGGCAATCGCCGAAGCGGCATCCCCGTCGACCAGATGTTGGGTTGGATGGGTGTGGGAATTGGCGGCAAAGGCGGTTTCGACATCGAAAACCGCTTCCAGTTCCTCGATGTCGAGCTTGACCAGATCTGCCGCCTGGATGGCTTCGGCCAGTGATTGGGCAACCACCGCACCGATGATCTGTCCCTGATGTTCGACAAGGCCATCGGCAAAGATCGGCTCACCATGGAGGATCGGCGCGGCTTCGTTCTTGCCAGGAATATCATCGACAGTCAGAACCCGCACCACACCGGGTGCCGCTGCACAATTGGATGTATCGACGCCGGCCAACTTGCCATGGGCAACCGGCGACAGAATTGGCGCTACGTGCAATGTGCCCGGCAGATCGGGCATGTCGTCAATATAGATGGCTTCACCGCGGACATGGCGGCGGGCGCTGTCATGGGCATAGCCCTTGCCAACGACCTGGCGTTCGATCTTCAGCGATGCAGGATCTGGTTTGACATTCATAGGGCCATCACCTCCACGGTTTCCCCCGAAATATCGCGCACATATCGATCCAGCAAATTGACCGCCACCTTTGCCCGGTATTGCGCCGACCCGCGCATGTCGGTCATTGGGGTGAAGGTGCTGCCAATCGCCTGTTTCGCCGCCTGCAAGACGGCCGCATCGTGCAAGTCTTGGCCGATCAGCGCGTCCTCTGCGGAAGTGGCCCGCAGCGGCGTCGCCGCCATGCCGCCATAGGCGATGCGGGCGGATGTGACTTTGCCGTCCGTCAGCTTGAGATTGAAGGCGCCGCAGACCGTGGAGATGTCCTGGTCATAGCGCTTGGAAATCTTGTAGACGCGAAACGCTTCACCCTCGGTTGGCAGGGGCACGGAGACCGACTTGATCACTTCATCGGCCGCCAGGGCCGATTTGCGGTAGTCGAGGAAAAACGCATCCAGCGGCAGGGTCCGCTCACCGTCCTGATTGGCCAGGGTGATCGAGGCATTCAGCGCGATCAGACACGGTGCGCCATCGCCAATCGGGCTGGCATTGGCGAGATTCCCCGCCATCGTGCCCATGGCGCGTATCTGGGTCGATCCGAAGCGCCGCACCAGGGTCGCAAAGCTTGGCCAATGGGCCTCCAGATGCGGCAAAACCTCTTCCCAGGTGGTGGCACCGCCAAAATGGATGGCGCCGTCCTGGGTGTTGATGGCGCGCAGTTCGGCAACGTTGCGGGTCGAGATGGTTTTCGGCCAGCGTTCCTTGGCGTGGGCCACCGCTAGAGCCTTGTCGGTACCACCGGCCAGCAATTCGGCGTCCGGGTGTTCGGCACGCAAGCCAACCAGCTCTTGCAGCGTTTTGGGCAGATAGAACCGGCAGCCATCATCCCCAACACCGTCGGCTGGATCGAGATCCACTTTCGACGCCTGCAGCACATCTGATTTCGCCGTCGCCGCTGCCGCCGCCGCGTGGGCGGCTTCAACGATCGGGCGATAGCCGGTGCAACGGCACAGATTGCCGGCCAGCGCATCATGGATGTCGCTGTCGCTGGGGCTTTGATTGCGGTCCATCAACCCGGCGAGCGAACAGACGATACCCGGTGTGCAGAAGCCGCACTGGGAGGAGCCATTTTCGGCCATCACCTGTTGCACTTCGTGACCGTCCGGGCCGCTCGCCGCCAGGCCTTCGACCGTGGTCAGATTGCCGCCTTCCAACTGGCCCATCAGCATGATGCAGGAATTGGCGGGGGAGTAGTTTTCTTCGCCGGCGCGTCTCACCAGAACGGAGCAGGCGCCACAGTCGCCCTCGGCACAGCCTTCCTTACTGCCGCGAAGCAAGCGTTCGCCGCGCAACCATTCCAGCACTGTTGTATCGGGTCGGCAGTCGGTTTTGACCGTTTCCCCATTCAAAACGAGACTGATTTTGTTGGTCATAGGTGCATCTTGGGCGCTGAACGCGATCCGTCAAGAGGAAACTGGCGCCGGATGTGCCGCGCGCCAATGGGCAGCAATTGCCCCGCGGGTGCACACCCAGGCGTCTTCGTGGGACGCCACATGGTCGAGAAACCGCGCCAGAGCCCGGGCCCGTCCGGGACGCCCCACCAGGCGGCAATGCAGGCCAACAGACATCATTTTCGGAGCCCCAGCCCGGCCCTCTTCGAGCAGACAGTCGAAACTGTCGGCCAGATAGGCATAGAACTGGTCGCCGCTGTTGAACCCCTGCGGTGTGGCAAAGCGCATGTCGTTGGCGTCCAGCGTGTAAGGCACATAGAGGTGCTGCCCGCCATGGGCCTCCACCCAGTAGGGCAATTCATCGCTGTAGATGTCGGCCAACCAGTCGAAGCAGCCCATCTCCATGGCGATGTCCAGCGTGTTGACCGATGTGCGGCCCTGATAGAGGCCGGCGGGTGGCTTACCGGTGACCCGCTCATGAATGCGGCAGGCCTTTTCGATATGGGCCCGTTCCTTGTCGCGGCCATAGTCCTTGTAGTCGATCCATTTCAGCCCGTGGGTGGCGATTTCCCAATCGGCTTCCTGCATCGCTTCAACGGCTTCAAGGTTCTTCTCCAGAGCCGTTGCGACGGCGAAAACGGTGACCGGCATGTTGCGCTGGGTGAACATCCGCCACAGCCGCCAGAAGCCGGCGCGGGAACCGTATTCGTAGATCGATTCCATATTCATGTGCCGCTGACCGGGCCACGGCGCTGCGCCGACAATCTCCGACAGAAAGGCTTCCGATGCCGCATCACCATGCAGAATATTGTTCTCGCCGCCCTCTTCGTAATTGATGACAAACTGCACCGCGATCTTCTTGCCGTCGGGCCATTTCGGGTCCGGTGGCGTGCGGCCATAGCCGATCATGTCGCGGGGGTAATCACCTGCCATTTTATCACTCATGCTGTGGCCTCCAGTCCCAACCAGGCGTCCTGCTGGAGCCTGAGCTTGTAAAGCGGCGTGTCGGTGCGCACCGCAACATCGTGCCGCGTGATCAGGCTTCCTTTGGGAATATCATTGACCACTGTACCCTTGTCCAGCAGGCCCACCGGCAAAGCGCCCTGCGCCCGTGCCTCGTCGGCCCGCATGGCCCAGGACCGGTAAGATGTCTCACCGATAAAATCCAGAGTATCGCCGGCCTTCAGATCCTTCTTGGCCAGGGCACAGACTTCCGCGACCGGACGCGGCAAAGGCTTCATATCGCTGGTGCCATAGAGCACCGCCCGCGCCGCTGAGAGCGGCACTTCAAGACTGGTCAGGTGATAGGGGCGGAAGAAGGTGTAATACGGCCCCGGCCCCAGATGCAGATCGTTCATGCGCTCGCGAATGCGGTGATGGCGCATTTCGGCGACGATGAACACGCCCGGCGCAACGCCCTTGCCGACGGAGAAATCAACACAGCCACGGCTCGCCAGAATGCCGCCGTCTTCCTTCGGGCACAGCACCTTGTGCAGTTCGTCCGGCCCGCAATCGGGACCATGCATGCCGGGAATGTCCGGCATCAGGCCGGTGGCGTTGGCGATGCAGGTCATTTCGACCATGGTTTTTGACCCATCGACGAACTCGACCAGCATGCGCGGGTTCATGTTGCGGCGTTCCGCCTCCTCGCGATAGTCGTCGGGCACCGCATCGACCTTGAAGGCATTGTTCTTGCCCTTGCCGGCGGCGACGATCGGATAGCCGAGCGCCGTCACCCAATCATACATTTCCATCACCGAGCTGGGCTCATCGCCGGCGCCGACCGTGTAAACCAGACCCTTTTTCGCCGCCACATCCTGCATCATCGCGCCGATGGTCACGTCGGCTTCGACATTCATCATCACAAGATGCTTACCCGCCTCCAGTGAGGCCATACCGAGCTCGGCGCCGGCTTCCGGCACGCCGGTTGCGTCAATCACGACGTCGACCAGGTCATGGGACAGTGCTTCATGGGCGTCCTGGACAATCGGGATATGCCCCTGCTCGTATTTCTTTGTGATCGCCGAGGCCGTCTCGCAGACCACGCCCATATCGTCGTCATAGCCGGCGATTTCCATTGCAGGTTTGGCCTTGGTCAGGCTGCGGTCGACAATGGCGGCGATATCGAGGCCAGGCATCTGGCGGATGGCGGTCACCAGGTCGGTGCCCATTTCACCCGCCCCAATGACACAGACCCGGACCGGATTGCCGGCTTCTTCGCGGGCCGCCAGGTCGGCGGCCAGCCCGGTGGCGGAAATCAGCGGTCGCTCAGGAAGGCGTGTGTCACCCATGTCTTTTTTGCTCTCAATTGGCTGCCCCTTGGACCCTATCAGAAGTCGCCCGTGCTGCCCCTCTTTTTTGCTCAATTCACAGTCTTTATGCGCCCTTATCGGGGTGTGCAATCGGGCATTGGGAGACGGAGCGGGCAAAATCCAATTGACAGGACCCGGGCGGGTCGTGAAGGTCTGCGCAGCCAGTTAACGGGAAGCTTGATCCATGTCGTCACCGAATTTCAGAACCGACTTTGACCCCCGCTATGGGCAGGCGGTCGACATGGTGCCCGGCCTGCAGCGCATTGTCTGCGAAAATCCGTCTCCTTTCACCTTTCATGGCACCAATACCTATTTGCTGGGCGGTGACAACGTGGCGGTGATTGATCCGGGTCCGCCAGATGAGGCGCATTTTGAAGCGATCCTGGCAGCCATTGGCGGGCGCAAGGTCAGCCATATCATTGTCACCCACACCCACATGGACCACTCACCACTGGCCCGGCCTCTGGCCGAAAAAACCGGCGCGCCCATCTATGCTGAAGGTCCGCACCGCCCTGCGCGGCCACTCAATCTGGGTGAAATCAATCCGCTCGATGCCAGCGGCGACAATGAATTTGCCCCCGACCACGTTTTGCAACATGGCGATGTGATCGAAGGCGATGGCTGGCTGCTGGATTGCGTCTTCACCCCCGGGCACACCGCCAACCACATGGCGTTTGGCTGGCGCGACACGGATTATCTGTTTCCCGGCGACCATGTAATGGCCTGGGCGACCAGCATTGTTGCACCACCAGATGGCGCGATGACCGATTACATGGCCTCGCTGGACCTGCTGCTGGAACAGCCGCAACAGATCTATTTCCCCGGCCATGGGGGGCGGTTGGAAAAGGCCCACGCGTTCGTGCGCGCCCTTCGGTCGCATCGACGGATGCGCGAACAGGCGGTGTTCCAGCAGGTTGAGAAGGGGCAGCAACGCATCCCCGACATGGTGGCAGTGATCTACCGCAGCACCGACAAAAAGCTGCACCGCGCCGCCGGCCTGTCGGTGCTGGCCCATCTGGAAGACCTGGTTGCTCGCGGCAAAGTGGCCACCGAAGGCCCGGTGGCGCTGGAAGGCCGATTCTGGGTTCCGGACTAGGCAGCGCGCGCACAAATTTCAGGCCATTTTTTACTTTGACCAACTGAAATATTACTTATCTTCAATTATTTACAGGAAAATGAACTCATATTCCTGCAGTGGGAAGTTTGTCCATAACCCCATAGGTTGAGAGTCCCATTTTTTGCTTGAGGACTCTTTGAAAGATGCAGCAATGCCCCTTGCCGGTGCGCCCACGCACCTTGCTTCCCGCCAAATCCAAACCCTCTGCGGCACTCCTGGCGACGGTGCTTTGCAGTTGGTTTGTCGTACCGTTGGCTGCCGCCCAGACCGACAGCTCTGAGGAAGCCGACTCGCCGTCCTCTCTGCAGGAGGTCTATCAAGACTGGATCGTCACCTGCCGCAAGAGCGACAAGGAGGCGGAGACTCCGGAATCCCTGTGCCAGATGGCGCAGGAACTGCGCGACAAGAAATCGGGGCAATTGATTTTCAGCCTGGTCCTGCCCGGCAAACCGTTGCCGAATGGGGCCAATGCGGTGGTGGTGGCGCCGTTTGGGTTGGACCTGTCCAAGGGGGTGACCCTATCCCTGCTCGAGCCGGTGCCGTCGGACGATGCGGACAATGAGTCGGGTTTCACCGCCCGGGCGGTCGACCCGACGGCGCGGGCACCGTTCCGTACCTGTGTGCCCAGCGGATGCCTTTCCCAGTTCACCCTCAACACGGAGATGAAAGAAGCCTTCCGCGCCCGGACCCGGGCCCTGGTCAGCATGGTCTCGATTGATCAGAACCGGACGATCAATGTGCCCCTGTCCCTGCGCGGCTTCACCGCCGCAGAACGGCGGCTGTCGGCGCTCGCGAAGCAATTCGACTAACGGCGAAGCGGCGAAGCGCCTAACTAGCGACGCAGGCCCTGCAGCGACAGGTCGAGATCGTTCATGAAGTCGATCACACGCCGGGCATTCGAGCCCAGATCGTGGGCGCCCCAGCGCGAGGTGGAGCGCATGTCGACCAGCGTGCCATCCTCTTCTTCGATCAGCCGCACCACCAGATCGCTTTCGAAGCCAAACAGCAAGGACGTCGCCACCGCCTCGACATAGCGTTCTTCGGCCTCGGCGACGATGGTTGCGGGATCGCGCCCCACCGGCGAGACCTGAACCGTCTCAAACTGGGCCGAGGCGCTGCCATCGGCATTGCCGGGCAAGGCCCCGCCGCGCTGCGGGCGCCAGCGGGGTTTTGGCAACCGCAAGGGGCGTCCGCTGGCGTCAACCACGGGTTTTGCCACCAATCCAGAGCCTTCCGCATCAATTGCTGCCTGCCCTGGCGCCGCCTCGGTGGCGACGATGGTCCAGTCACGGTCCTTGACCAGTGCCACCACTTCGCGGAACACCTGTCCGGTATCCAGAGGATAGCGCCGCGCCGTCAGCCGTGGATAGGCCTGCAACTGCATGACCTTCTGGGCCTCGGAGGGATCGACAAACGGGTTCATCGACTCGCTGCGCTGGGCCAGCACCGCATCATAGACGGGCGGATCTTCGAGATCCGTCGACACGTCGTAGATTTGCGGCAACAGCAATGCCTGAGCGGCAAAATACAGGAAAGGCACCAACAGCACGGTCGACAACAACATGCCCCGGGCCGACGAAATGCCGCCCTTATGCCCATAGTTCCACAATTCATAAAAACCCACGCAGCCGGCCGCGAGCGAGGCCAGCATCATCAAGATCGCCAGCCCGAGCATCCAGAATGTCGAGATCGTATCGATGGCGCCGAAGCGATGGCCGAGAATGACGACGACCAGAAAGGGCAGGCAAAAGACGGCCAGCCGCTGACACCAGACAGCGGCCTTCGACCTCGGGCGTTCGACCCGTGTCATTCGCTCAACATAGCCCGCCATTGTCAGCGTGGTTCCTCGAATTTCGCCGCTCTAAAGCTTGCCGCTTCGTAGCTTACTCGGCAAACCGGTAGTCAGCAAATTGCTTGCGCAACTCGGTTTTCTGAATCTTGCCGGTTGCTGTGTGGGGAATTTCGTCGACGAATTCAACCGCGTTGGGCATCCACCATTTGGCAACCTTGCCTTCCATGAATTGCAGAATTTCCTCGCCGCTCGGCTCGCGACCTTCTTTCCTGATGCAGATCAGCAGCGGGCGCTCGTCCCATTTGGGGTGCACGATGCCGATCACCGCCGCTTCCTGAATGTCGGGATGACCGACGGCGAGATTCTCCAGATCGATGGTTGAGATCCACTCCCCGCCCGACTTGATGACGTCCTTGGAACGGTCGGTGATCTGCATGTAGCCATCGGAATCAATATGCGCCACGTCGCCGGTATCGAACCATTGCTGATCGTCGAACTGCTCAGCGCCCGCGCCGCCATAATAGGCCTTGGCCACACCGGGACCGCGCACTTTCAGCTTGCCGAAGGTCTTGCCATCCCATGGCGCCTCGACATCGTCGTCATCGGTGACTTTCATCTCGACACCAAACGGTGCGTAACCCTGCTTTTCCTGGATATCGAGTTTGGCATCGCCGGTCAGGCCGGCATATTGCGGCTTCATCGAACCAAGGGAGCCGAGCGGGCTCATCTCGGTCATGCCCCAGGCGTGGATGACCTCGACATCATAGACATTCTGGAACGCCTCGGTCATGGCGCGCGGACAGGCCGACCCGCCAATGACGACCCGGTTGAGATGCGGCAGTTTCTTGCCGGTCTCTTCCAGATAGGCCAGCAACATCAGCCAGACCGTTGGCACGGCGGCGGTCATGGTGACCTTTTCGGTGTCCAGCAATTCGTAGATCGACGCACCGTCCATCAACGGACCCGGATGCACGATTTTTGCCCCGACCATCGGCGCTGCATGGGCGATGCCCCAGGCATTGGCATGGAACATCGGCACAACCGGCATGATGACTTCATTGGCACCGAGATTGAGCGCGTCCGGCTGGGTCGCGATGAGGGCGTGCAGCACGTTGGAGCGGTGGGAGTACAGGACGCCTTTTGGATCACCTGTCGTGCCGGAGGTATAGCACATGCCGCAGGCGGTGTTTTCCTCAAATTCCTTCCAGGCGAAATCACCGTCCTGTGCCGCGATCCAGCTCTCATAGGCGACGAGGTCGTGTTTGCTTTCCTTCGGCATATGAGCCTCATCGGTCAGCACAATTATTTTGCGCAGGCTTGGCACCT
>JABSRX010000124.1 GCA_013214695.1 Rhizobiaceae bacterium
ATCGGAGCTGGAGATGCCTTCGACAGAGGGCGAGATTTTTCTGCCTGGTTGGGTCTGGTTCCCAGGCAATACAGTACCGGGGGCAAAACCATTTTAGGGCGCATCAGCAAACGTGGCAGCAGATATCTTCGAACCCTGTTCATACAGGCCGCCCATGTAATCATGATGCGACCGCAGAACTGGTCAAAGTTCAGCTTTGGCCCATGGCTTGAGGAGGTGTCGAAACGCGCTCACAGAAACAAGGTGGCGGCAGCGCTTGCCAACAAGCTTGCGCGCATTGCCTGGAGCATACTCACCAGTGGCAGCAGCTTCGACCAACATCAAGCTGCACCGAAAGCGCAGACCAGCTGAAGCAGAGATGAGATCGCAACTGAGATAATTGCATGGAACGAAGAACAATACGCCGCCGGAATCTGAGAGCCCAAATGGCCGTTCAAGGCCTGTCCGCTAATGAGATAAGTGCGCGTGCGTATTCCCAAAAGGGCCACGACCCGCGTGTCGATAAACAGGCCGGATACATATCAGCGACTTCCGAAATCCATTCAGAATTCTCACTTGCAAAACGCAGTCGGTCCATACATTGGGCTCTAAGCGGACTATGTCTGCGTTGCGGACTTTTCTACATTTTCAAAATTGACAGATGTCACGCCAGCGACACCAACTTCGGTATAGCGAAGTGTCAAGAGCAGACAAACGACTTTGAATTTTGTTATACGTTCGCAGCTAAAATAATCCTTACATAGATGATTGTCTCGCGACTAATTCAGCAATTTTCAATTAGGCGCCGTGTCACAAGGCGCCTTCGTTCGTGAGCGAGCGAATTTCAGCGGTGGAGCCATCTGAGTAAGCAATGCAGTTCCATGGTGCGCGCTGAGGACCTACACCTACCCTCACAATCGTTCCCGCCTCCGAGAACTCCGAAGATAGCGCAACAACGTCGTTAATATTTGTCTGGTTCGAAACGGCAGCTAGACAGGCCTGTTCTGCAGCGCTTGGGGCCTGAATTGCTTCAGATGGCGGCTGTGTAAGGGACACTTCCTGACGGCTGTATGACGATTGAGAACAGCCAGCAATGGCCGCTCCGGCGGTGATCAACAGCATCGTTTTCCATTTTATGTTCATCTGTTTTTCCCCATTCGATATCAGTTTTCCAAAGCGACAACACGCGCACCCCGTTTTTGATTAGCGCCCATCACCGACGCGCATCACCACAAAGTCCGTCTCGGTCCTCGTCTGGGGATGAGCGGGCAGGTCGGTAATAACGTAGGTGGAACCGGGATGAAGATGCCGCGCGATTTGGTCACTGACTTTGCGGGACATTTTGATCCGCTGGCCCAACGCCAGTTCGCTGTGCTGATTCACGTTGTGTTTTCCGGGGGTGCCCAGACCGATTGCGATCCACCTTAGGCTTTGGGAAGATCTACTTGCATTCTGTAGAACAAATACATGCTCTCCAAGTGGTTGCGATCCAACGATCCGGATTGGGGCTTCAAGCACCAATTTGCCATTTTCGAGCACCCTTACCTTACGTTCCGCTCCGCTAACGACAACGCTTGAGGCATCCTTGCTGAAGCCCTTCTTATCAAATGGCAGTGTTTTCGTCTGGACATTGCCTGTTAGTTTCTCGAGCTGTCGCAGATCCATCGACGTTAACAGCAACCCGGCATGGCTAAGGGCGCCCATCCCGGAATGCTCATTGGTGACAACGATGGGAGTTCCGTTGTGGGTTACACCAAACACACGATCAGCAAATGCTCTTGGCAGATGAACACAACCATGAGAACTAGGATAGCCTGGCAGCCCACCAGCGTGAAGCGCTGCACCTCCAAAAAAGAACTGGCTGTCTGGCATCGCAGCATTGTGATATTTATGGGAGTAATGCATGCGCTCTTTGCGCAACACAGTAAAAACCCCAGTTGGGGTTTCATATCCGCGCTTGCCAGTGGACACAGTCGACACGCCGATCCGCAGACCGTTCCTATAGACATAAGCCAGCTGATCGCTCAGAGAGACCACAACCACAACAGGTCCCTTTGGAGCTCGGTCAGGATACCATTCCCACTGCCCTGGCTTCATTTTGCGAGCGTCGATTAATCCGGTTCCGGCGAACGTCTTACCCGCAAATCCGAATGCCAGAAAGAGTGCGCTGACAATAAGCAAGGCTCGCTTGTTTGTTGATAGGGTCATTGATTGCCTCCCGAACAGAATCCGAAGAGTTCAGCATAAAAGCATTTTCGTGAAGACGACCAGTGGATGGCGCCATTGAAGCAATTTGTCGCGGCGGAGCATTTTCATCGACAGACTGCCGGTGAGATCAAACTATTCCCAGACCGCGTCGTTGTTCTTGCAAAACGTCTGTCGCGTGTTCGGTTCCTGCAAGTGGTCGCGTTATGAAGACAGTTGGGTGGGTAGGTCAGTACTGTTTTGGATTTCGCCAATCAGGGCAATTCTTTGCTGACGGACAACTCATCGGAGGCAACAATGGAACATTTACCTTGATGTGAGCCAAGGCGGCGAACGAAAAGGCGCAGACTTAGGAAAATGTCACAATACGGTCAATTCGTCAGATGGTTTGGCAAGATGCTGGCCCAGCTTATTGGCGCGATTTTGCCAGTTCTGCCTTTCATCTTCGTGGCAATCCATTCCACGGTCGAGTGAAAGTTGGCTGGGCTTCGGGCCTTATGATGCCGAGTCCTCTCAGTCAGACATGACATTCTTGGGCGCACCATTCTGGAGTTTCGCAATTCGCAATTCGCAATTGCAAATTGCAAACAATTCGTAAATTGCAAAGCTCAATTTTTAATAGTGTCTGAAAGCATGGGCAAATTCTTGGCGTGTTTCTTGCTTCGTCTAAAGAGGTAGCGGTTAGTTAGGTTTCGCCAAAATATCGTCATTCACCTGTTTTGAAGAGCAGGCAAACACATTGGCCGTGTGGAACGTTTGACCAGATTTTGGCGCAAATTTCTCCTGCCGGAGACCGAGGCAAAATTAATTTGAAGGCCTTTGCTATTGGGAACAAATCCCTATGGCCAGCTTGATTTCGAGGAGTATGACATTGAAAAACTGGATCGTTTTGGGTGTAACTGGACTTTTATTTATTGGCGCGGGTTTTTTTGCACTGTTGAATCCATTTGCGGCAACTGTGACCGTCGAAATGTTTACGGGTTGGTCGTTTTTGGTTCTGGGAGCGCTTCAAGCGATCGGCGCAATCCGAGAAAAGGAATGGGCAGGCAAACTGTGGACCTTGTTGCTAGGTGTGGTGGCATTGCTGATCGGAATTAGTCTCATTTCAAATCCTTTGGCGGGCGTTGTCACGCTAACAATAATATTGGGTGTCATGTTCCTTACGTCTGGGCTGTTCAAACTTATTGTAGGTTTCAAATTACATGCCCGTCAGTTGAGATGGATCTTTGTAACCTCTGGGGTGATATCCTTAGCTTTCGGAATTATGGTGATTTTGACCCTACCGGGTTCAGCATTGATTACCCTTGGCCTGGCATTGGCGGTCGAGATGCTAAGTAACGGAGTAAGCGCAATTTGCCTTGCCTGGGCCCGCAAGTCTGAAGCTGCCAGCGCTTAGGAAATCATATTACCTTTCGGGCGCATGTCATTTATTGGTTCTGTAAACGGACCTTTGGCGTAGCGCCCGACCACTCTAGATCACATCAGCCACTCTATTGGGGCTATACCCAGCAATTGCATCAACAAGCGCTGAAAAAGAGTCGATTGCGGTTCAACGTCCTCCGCCATAGTCTGTCCATCTGCATTTGCGGTCTGCCAAGTCAAACGGCCTGAATTGTTTGACTTAACATGCCAGGCATTCTGAATTCGAGAAGTTGATATTGAATACTTCACGGCCTTAGCAAGATCCGGGCTTTCAATAAGAAAGCCCATCTCGCAATTGAGGAAAGTAGAGCGAGGGTCAAGATTGAACGAACCAACGAATACTCTCTTGGAATCCATAACAAAGGTTTTTGTGTGCAGACTAGCTGACGAACTGCCGAGAAAACCATTGTAACCACGTGCCCGGTCTTCTGTTTGGTTTCTCAACTCGTAGATATCAACTCCACCTGCAAGTAGCCTGGCTCGATATTTCGCATACATCGCGTGAACCAGAAACACGTCAGTAGCGGCCATGGAATTTGTGAGGATTTGCACCTCCATGCCTTTTTTCGCTGCAGCGGTTAAACCTCGCGTTCCCTGGTCACCGGGCACAAAATAGGCAGACACGAGATCAATTGATTCGTTACTTTGCTCAAAAAGTCTAAGCAGGCTGGATACAAGCAAATCATCGTGTGACGTTAGTCCGAGGCCCTTTTTGGGGTCATCGCTGAATAGTGTGGTTTTTGACCAACTCAGTTTCAAGCTGCCTTCGAACAACGACTGGATCAATGAGGACTTGGCCAATGCGTCAGCATATTTCTTATTGTCGCTGCTATTCTCAACTGTACCGATTTTTGACTCAAAATCTGATTGAGTCATTGTTCCGTTTTGGACGAGCAACTCGTGCGGGTAAGCCGAATTGCTTGCCCAATAAGCATCGAAATCTCTTGCCACATCGACAGCAGCTTGCCCAATAAGCAAGAGATCAAAATCTGAAAATTGCGTTTCCGTAGAACGTCCAAAATAGGCATCTCCAACGTTGCGCCCTCCCACTATTGTAGCAACTCCGTCAACACTGAATGATTTGTTGTGCATTCGCCTGTTCAGTCGTGGGAAATCAAAAAGATATGATGCNAGGCGCAGATATCTGAAGTTGAANGGGTTGAAGACTCTNACTTCAAAATTTGNGTGTCGATTGAGNAACGCCAGTTCTGNATCTAGTTCAGGCGTACCATTGTCATCNACNAGNAGCCGCACTCTAACGCCGCGCATCGCAGCCTTTCGCAANTCTTCCAACAATAACAGCCCGGTATTGTCATTGTCCCAAATATAGTAACGGGCATCGATTGAATGCTCTGCTGCACGTGCGAGAAGCATCCTTGTGGCAAATGCATCAGTACCTTCATTTAAAGGTATGACACCCGAAGACCCCTCATGCTTTTGGATGTGTGGCAACAATCCCCGACCCAGATAAGTATCCGGTGAGGCGGCCACCGCTGATGAGCGATGGTTCCCTTCGATAGAAGGAAGTGCGAATACGAAGCGAGCAGCAAAGACTGCTAGCATCGACATGCTAATGGTGATAGTCAGCAAGGTGAAAAAGCGCATGGTTCAACGTAACCAAAGGGACCTTTTCAGTCGAGCCGATGAACAGCATAAACTGCTCATGGATTANCAGAGCGCCTGACGCTGCAAGAAGCAAACTGTTCAATTGTTCAATAAAGTCAGCTGCAATTCGTCTCTAAAAGCATATCAAATTATCTGAGATGTCATTATTATTGGCTGCCTGAACCAACTACCCTTAACTCATCAGTTTCCAGAAATCCTCCGGAGCATTGAAGTGTGGAACAAGGACGAATTAGAAGAGCTGCTGAGACGTTGCTCAACGGGTGATGCAGACGCGTTTACGAAATTGTATCAACTTACCTCGCCGCGTGTGTACGGGTTGCTACTTCGCATTACAAAAGATTCGACCGAAGCAGAGACCCAACTCCAAGAGGTCTATGAAAAAATTTGGCGAAAGGCATGCACTTTCAATTTTGGATCTTCAAATGCTGCAGGATGGATTGTTATCACAGCTCGCAACCATGCGATTGATAATCTGCGAAAAAAAAGTATCGAACCGCAAATGAGTTTTGCCAATGATGCACTTTTAGCGGACCCCAGACCTAACCCAGAATCTGCTTTGATCAAAAGTGATGAGGCCTCGCGGCTAAACGACTGTATCGAAGAATTGAAACCGGAGCGAGCGGCGGCTGTCCGCTCGGTGTATCTCGATGGGGACACTTATGCTACTCTGGCTCGGAGGGCTGGAGTTCCACTAAACACCATGCGCACTTGGCTGCGAAGAAGCCTGATATCCATACGAATGTGTCTTGAACGATGAAAAAAGTAAAGCGAGGACAAGATGCTAAAGACGGGCAGAAACGGTCACTTGAAGCTGCTGAATATGTGCTTGGTTTAGCCGACCCAGCCGAGGATATTTTATCGTCAGACCGTGCGCGTACCGACCAAATTTTCGCACAGGAAGTTGAAGTTTGGCAGAATCACCTTGTGGCACTAGTTGAAACCGAAATAGCTGAGCAAACGCCCCCACCAAATGTTCAAAAGCGGCTCTCCCGCAGTATTCATATGTCAAGGGAACGTTTCCCTTCTCGTGTTAGGCTAATTTGGGACTCGCTGACTTTTTGGCGGATGATGGCCACCAGTGCCACAGTTACCGCAATTATTGCCGCCATGCTTTTCATTAATAAGCCAGACGGTGAGATGATAGCAGCAAGCTATTACGTGCATCTTCAAGGTCCCGAAGTGAACTTGACGTTTCTGGCCAAGGGATCTTCTGGTGCCGAAGGAATGATCCTGACGTCCATACCAACGATCAATAAAGTTGCGGATGTGTCAAATTCGACTGGTGTCCGAAAGCTCTGGTTACTGCCAAACGATGATAAACCAATCGAATTGGGAGTTTTGCCAATAAACCCCAAAGTGCAATTGCTTATCCCTTATCATCTGGTTCCACTGCTGAAAGATGCCAAGTTGGCAATCAGCGCGGAAACCCAAATAGGTTCTCCAAAAAAGTGGACGGATGATTCTTTCCTTGCCACTGGCAAGTTCGTCTCGCTGTGAAAAAAATCAAAATTCTTGAAACTTTTGATGGTCGAATTCGTCAGTGTGGATGAGCCGATGGGTAGTCCATCGGCAAAATTGGAGATTCAACAGATGAAAACCATCCAGAAATCAATCATCGTGGCTGCATTGTTAGGTATCGCATTGCCATCACTTTCCTCGCAAGCCTCGAACATTGAAAATCCCAACGTGAAAAAGTTGATTCCATACGAAATACTTGAAGCAAAACCTAAGTATCGAAAGTTGTTTCCCTACGCCAAGCTGGAAAAGCCAAAGTTCTTGCCCCTAAAACCGATGAAATAAGCGCGAATCCCGTAACCTCATTGGGCATGTTCAGGTTTGGGGCCTTAAACTATCGGTTCCAAATCTGGACAGAGGTTAGTTCGGATCAGAATTCATATCTGTTGCTCGGAACTTCCAGCAACAAAATGGCGCCGATAATGGTGAATCAAATGCCCTTCGGCGCTTAATGACATTAGCTTATGGCAAACTGGAAAGGAATTCAGGCCTTTGGGTGCTGTACATTCGATTCGACCTGACGTCCTAAACATGTCTCTAAGTCAGGCTTGAATTTACCTTTAACCGTTCAACTGCCTCGAGCGATAGTATCTCGTCGGCAGGCAGCTGGGATAATTTGACGTGAGCTTGTGCGGGGATGAGATCGCGCAATTGAAGGTCTAGGTAGCGTAAACAACAGACCCGCAAAAAGGATGTGAAGTTTCCAACATCATGCCCCGCATCCAAGCTTTCGTTGTACAATCGATGCAAAAGTTGAGGAACAGTCAATTCGTCCCGTTCGCCAATACTCTCGAGGATCAGCCAAAACATCTCTTCCAGTCGAACACTTGTAACCATCCCATCCATCCTAAATGATCGGGTTTGGGACGCCCAAAGTTCTGGGTCTGCATCGATAAATAATTGACACATGTGAACGTCTCCCAGCTAAGTCAGCGACCCAAGCGCTCTTTCACGTCGTCTGCGAAGTCTTCGTATCGACGCAGTGATTTCACATCAACCTGCACAAGATGTCCCATCTTCTGCATGATCGGAAGATCAAACAGAATGCGGTCAAGATCATCAGGGGTTTCCACTTCAACGATCACAAGCACTTTGCGTTCACCCACGACTTTCCAAAGGTCGACAACTACACCTGCTGACTTTGCCTCCAAAGCTGCATTTGCCTCTTCGGCCCATATGCCGAGCAAACCTTGCTGCGCCATGGTTTCATCGTATTCCACTGTAAAATCAAGTTTGAAGAGCATATCTGGCTCCTTTCATTCTGGGCCGGTCAATTAGGTAAACCGTCCACCTTTTTCGATTACTTCGATCTGGTACCCGTCAGGGTCCTTGACAAAAAAGAACTTCGCGACGCGACTTCCGCCCGGTCGAAAATCTACGATGTCACCAGGATTAGAATTGGCTTTGACGGCTTTGGCATGGGCTTGCTCAAGATTATCAACCAATACAGCCAAATGGCCGTAGCCATCACCCAAGTCGTAAGGCTCAGATCGCCCTTTGTTTACCGTCAGCTCAAGCTCGAATGTTGAACCCGGCAGGGTCATGTAAATGAGCGTGAAACTCTCAAATTCTAATCTGTCTGCAACTTCTAAAGCGAAGGTGTCTTGATAGAATTTCAATGAAACCGCGTCGTCCAGAACCCTGATCATGGCATGTGCGAATTTGGTCATGCGTTCTCCTCCAAGCTTTGAATATCAGGGATTCAGACGCAGCGGGTATTAGGACCTTACTACATTCATTGTCTGTACTCTTTTTGGGGACCAGGTTTAAGGATTTGCCCCAAAAGGAAAACATTCAGGCGGCAAACAAGGAGGGCACTTTGCAATCGATTGTCACAGCATCTGAAGCCATCATGTAGATGAATCAGAAGTCGATGATGCACTGGCTATTACGACGAACCAGTCAGATCAGATTTCTGGGATTCAAATCTGAACCCCTCAACCTATGTGTGTGGTCATTCAGTTGCGAGCCGCCACCCATGTCATAAACTCTCTGCCTTCGCTGAGCCGCTTTCCGAATGAATTGACATAAAAATATGGTACCGTGATAATTGGAACCCATTCCCGGAGGAATTGCTTGATTAACTGTTATAGCCCAGGCCCGCTGCGCTTTGTTGTAGCCATCAGTTTGTTTCTGTGCGCTCAGTCTCAACTGCTGGCGGAGGAAGGAGCTACCCAACGGACTACAGTTGAACTACCTTTTGTTACTGTTCGCAATCGTTCAGGCGAGACTGAGCCCGAAGATTATTTCGGTGAAGAACGAGGCGCTGCGCGTTCGGGCTGGTGCAAAGTTCGTCGAACAAAGCTGCCTACGCTAACCACTGTCGCCGACGCTGCACCGTTTAGAATTCCCGATGAGTTGATGGAAGTGATTGCTATTCAAGAAGCTCCCCGCGAGGAAATCTACTCCGCCCTTGAGGCTGTTGGACCGAAGCGTGCGCCGGTTCTTTACACCCATGGTTTTAATATTGGTTTCGAAAAGGGATGCCGCCGCGCAACTTCGCTTCAGGAAAATGCAAACCTCAATGAAGGGTTCCTCTGGTTCAGTTGGCCCTCGGACGGTGTCCCAACAGCTTACATGCGTGATGAAACGGACCTTTATTGGAGTGCCCCAAGTCTTGCTGATCTCATCGCCGATATGTCTCAGCGCTTTGCGCCGCAGACGATCAATATCGCTGGTCACAGTCTGGGAGGCCGTGGTGTCGCACTCTCACTTTATGTAGTGGCCGCACAACATCCTGACATAAGATTGGACAATGTAGTGCTGCTTGCGCCCGATATGGACTTTGAAACCTTCGGACGCATTTTGCCATCAATCCGTAATATTGCAGAACGTATAACAATCTACAAAACAGACGCCGACCGAGCACTGGAGCTGTCGGAAAGACTGCATGGTTATCCGCGTTTAGGACAATCTGGAAATCCTGTAGGCATCCTCGATGGTGTTGAGGTGATAGATATCAGCGAGTTGCCGAGAGATAGCGCGAGTGGCCACCTCTACCACATTTATGGCGCGTTAGTCGGAAGCGATCTGGATCAACTTCTCAATCAAGGATTAGGTGCTGATGAGCGGTCTGGTTTGAGGAAAATTGGAAGCAACCATTGGAGCATGCAATCGTTGAATTAGAGGTCTCTAGTCACCACCAACTGGGCTTGAGGAGTAGCCAAAACATTGCCTGTTGGTTGCTCCTTATTGCAGCATTGTACTTTTGAATCGCAGCCAAGATGCTTGCATTTAAATGTAAGACCTAGATTGATATTTGGAATTTTTGGATTGCCTTCTCGTCCCAGATCAAACCGGTCCCTGGGTAAGTGGGGAGTTCCACATACCCGCCCCTCGGTTCAATCGGTTCGTCCAGTATCGCGTCTGCCCAGTTTACATACTCCAGGAAATGCCTATTCGGGGAACAAGCTAGAAGATGCGCACTGATCTCAGGAAATAGATGGCTAGATATGGGGATGTTGCCCTGTTACGCGCGATTTGCAGCGACCAACCAACTGGTTGCGCCACCAATCTTCATCACATCCGGCATCAGGTACCTGGAGGATTGCAACGAAATTGCGCGGTCCACTTCGTATTGCGAGAATAGGTTCTCACCCAGTTGGATTGGTGTTCCAATCTGGCGTGCGAGCTTCGCAGCCCCCTCAAGATCGGAGGCATGAAGCGGTTCCTCAATCCAAATCAGCCGGAATCGCTCTAGCGCTTTGCATCGATCCAATGCCTGTTCAAAGGCCAAAGCCTGATTGTAGTCGACCATTAGGCCAATATCGTCACCAACTGCGCCGCGTACAGCATCAAGCACCAACTCATCGACGTCTATTGTGGGATACCCCAGCCGAACTTTCATTGTATCAAAACCGCGATTGACGAAACTAAGGGCCTCTTCGGCGACCTGAGCTGCATTCGACAAACCCAACCCGGAGCTTTCATAAGCCTTGATCGGATCGCTGGTCCCTCCAAGAACCTGGTACAGTGGCTCACCGCGAGACTTTGCAATTGCATCCCACATTGCCATGTCGATGGCTGCGCGCGCCATTGTGACAAGCCCTGTTCCTCCAAAAAGCAGGAACTGTCGCTCAAAATGCCCCAAAACTGCGACGGGATCACAAGGCAAACCGTTCACCGACGCCACAAGGGCATCGATAATTTCAATCATTGGCTTCAACATATCTTGGCGAGGGCTGAACAGATAGCTCACCCCAACTATCCCGGATGACATTTCCAGGTCGATCAACAATACGGGCGCATGCGTCAGTTGCCCGCTTGCCGTTTGAAGGGGTTTCGGTAGCGGGGGCAAAACCGCCCGCACCCGGACATTGGCAATTGTCATATCACCACCCCGCACGATGGTCTGATAGCGGGGGGCACCAATCAGATCAGAAAATGAAGACATGGAGAGCTTTCGTTTGGTTTGGTGTCGGTTGCACTTGTTGTAACCACTGTCTTTCCACAAGACGCCTCCAATGCCGCTTGAGGGGGGCAAGGTCAGGGCCAATCTGTCAATTGTTGGCAAACAAGACTGATGCAATCAACCACATCGCCTGCAATGGGTGAACTAGTCTTTCGCGGATAACTGCCGCCAATTTATCCAACACTGTAACGTTTCAAACAGTCGGCCCATAAGCGGACCTAAGCCCTTGTCCAAATTGTACATGTTCGAATGGCAGCTGAGCGGACTGTTTGCCCTTTGAACCAAGGAAGAGTTGCTTCATGAGCGACATTAATGAACTGGCCAAGGTCGGTGCGTTTCCGATGGATTGCATTTCAACTTGGTCGAACTTGCGACTGGTTTCTCGCTTCAAACCGATACCCTGATCACTTCAATCAGTTCATTTTTCCCTTTAACTTCAAACTCACCAGCAGAAGCTCCTTTGGCTTCGTTTCCAGCCGATCTGCGCGTGGCAGCTGTCATCAGGACTGTTGCTGCCGACCCTTGATCAAATTCCTTGCCAAGAACTTCAATACGTTGAGCGGTGTTAACGGTATCGCCGACGATGGTGTAGTTGATCCTTCCAGGTGCTCCAATATTGCCTATGACTACCGGACCCGTGTGCAGCCCGATACGGATGCGAACTGCAACCTTGCCGCCGATTGCGCGTCTTTCATTTTCCGCTTCCAACTGATTAGCAATTGTTTGCGCTGCCTTGATGGCTCGTGCCGCATGATCAGTCTGCGGCTCAGGCGCGCCCCAAAAGGCCATGACTGAATCTCCGATAAACTTGTCGATTGTCCCACCTTCCTGCTCGATGGCCTTGCCAAGGATGGCGAAGTGCTCGTTCAGCAGCCCAGCGACTTCGGTGGCCGGCATGCTTTCCGAAAGGCTGGTGAATCCAACAATGTCGGTAAACATGACGGTCAGTTCCCGTTCGGCGGACGCGGCAAATGAACCATCGCGCATCAATTGGCTGACAAGCTTTTTTGGCACATAGGTCTCAAACCATTTTAAACCTTGGACCATGGAATTGAAGGCCCTGGCCTGATCGTCTAACTCCCGGATATAACTGGAAGACAGGGTGTCGGCTGCTGAAAAATTCAATCCTGAGATCTGAACGGCTGTCTCACTGGCCTGTTTTATTGGTCGAGCGATGCGCCGTCCAAGCAAGACGGCAGCAACTATAGATAGAACCAGGACTGCGATTCCAGCTAGAGCAGCGATCAGCATTCGCAGCAGTTCAGCGTTGACATTGCTTGCAGGGACGTGCGCGCCAATTATCCATGGCACAGCACCGTAATCGTTGATGCCCCGCGTAAACAAAACATGCTGAGTGTCAAATTGGTCCAAGGAGTCGACTTGAACGCCTTGTTCAGCAGCAGGTTCAAACCCTTCAGTCGGTTGTCTATTTTGAAAATTGGCTAGAACCAAGTCTCCAACTCGTGCCCGGGAAACGATGGGTGTCTCCTTACTGAGATCCGGATGCGGCGATACCAGGTTGGGATGAGCCAATACGCCTTCGGGGCCGTACAGAATAAAGCCAGTCGCGTTGAAAGTGTCACCCACCTCGGTGATAAGGCTCGACAATTCTGGCATTGTCACAACAGCACCCACGAAACCGATGAACTTTTCATCTCTGCGAACGGCCTGCACAACATTAACCAGCGTGACGCCTTCTGCAAAAGCAAGTTCCCGCCAGATTGCTTCGTCGATTGATCTTACATCCTGCAACAGGTCATTGAACTGAGGGTCGGCTTTGTGATCCTCCTGTACCAAAAGCAAATCCTGGCCGGGTGTACGCAACGCCAGGGTCTGTTGGAGATCAGCGGTCCAATATCCAACTGCCCAAATTTGCCGCTCGGCAGCAACCATTCCCATTGCGGCAGTACTTATCTGTTTCTGGTCGTCGGGATTAACAGCACCACTCTCGATCATAGCCTTGAAGTTGGTAACGATCTCTTCGGCTGGATCGAGATGATGACGCATCGCTGTCTCGATCTTGTCAACGAGGAAAATAGCCTTTTCGTTGAGCAGCGCAAACGTATTGCGCCGACCCGCGGAGAAACCGAGGATGAGTTCTGCAAATACCGCGATCGCTACGAGGCCACCTATGCTTGCCGCCAGCGTGAACGTGATCGAAAACTTTCTGCCAGTGGGACGGTACTGGCCCTGCTCCTGTCGCAAAGACACCTGTCCACGAGGGCTAGTCATTCAGATCTCCCTTGAAACTTGATGAAGTCTTCTGCTGTACGGGCACAAAACTGTCTTGTGATCTACCACCTTCTAGCATCGTAAAATGGGATCGGCTTTCCCCCACTTTTTAAATTTGGCGACCATCAATCTATCAAGATGGGGGCCACTCTGGTTTGGATCCGTACTGGTTCTTGCCCTCGTCACTCGGTTGCACGAAGAAGTAAAGTAACACAAGAAATCCCACGACAGGCACAAGGCCGATCAGCAACCACCAGCCTGTCCGTCCGGTGTCATGAAGGCGCCGAACTCCGATTGCAATGTTTGGGATGAGAATAGCAAGGCTGGTAATGACAGATAACGGCTGGCCGAAATTTTCGTCTCCAACCCCGAACCCAAGCAAGGGCGCAATAAAGTACGCATCCAGAACTCCTATGATCAGCATGAAAATGAACACCGACAACGCCCACCACCAGTATTCCGGTCGCGAAGCCCGTCCTTTGAACGTGTCATAGTTTGAAAGGGCGGCACGCACGGCCACGCTCATGTTTTGCATTTCTGCCTCCAGTAAAACAATGCCGGAAAACGCTTCAACCAGGGTTAAGGCTGAATTTGAGAGGCTAAAGATCCGCGATCAGCAATCAAAGATGAGCTCTTGTCGCAACCTAACTAACCATGGGTATCAGCAAGCCCGAGGGGGTTTTTACACAGTTACGCACAGGTGCCTCTCAATTAAAATAGACTGATCTGTTCAACGAGCGACACCCATCTAATGTCGTAAAAGGGCTCTTAGCGGAACTTGCGGAATTGCAGCGCGGCTAGTTCCGCAATGCGGACGAAGCAGACCTTCTCCCGTCGAGTTTGAAATAATTTCGGCCATTGTGCCTTTCAGGAGGCGAAACCGGCAATTTTCCCGGCGACGTTTTTTACTCGCTGTCGAAACCACATGTGGGCGCCATCGTTGTCGTTCCTGCTATGCCACATTTGGCCAATATCAACTTGTGCCACTTCGAGTGGAAGTTCCTTGATAACCAGGTCAAATTTCTCAGCCAGACTCTTCGCCAGCGTTTCCGGCACAGTTTGCACGAGTTCTGTGTTTGCAATGGACATCAGAGACGCCACAAAGTGAGGACTGCTGCGTGCAACCGTCCGGTGGCGACCCATTTGTCGAAGTGTTGCATCAATTGCAGTTCCAGGGCTTTCGCCGGTGTGAATAATCGAATGCGGGAGTTCGACATAATGTTTCAGTGTCAGTTTTGTTTGTGCCAAACGATGATTTTTGCACATGACGCACACGTGCCTGTCGGCAAACAAATGCTCAACAACGCAATGGCGAGGAGGATTTTCAGGAATGGTACCCAAAAGCAAATCGGCAGCTCCCTCCAGTACCTCCGAAATCGAATATATTCGGCGGTGCACAATCCGAATACGGGCCAGTGGGGCCACCTTAGTCAGATCTTCTTGCAACAATGGTATGAGAGTTGCCTCGCCGTAATCCAGGGTGCAGATCTTGAATTCTCCATCAAAACTCTTGGGATCAAAAATGGACGCCTGCTTGGCCGCATCGACTTCCATCAGAATTTTTTTGACCCGACCCGACAACTCCTCGCCTCGCGGAGTTCGGCGATATCCGTTCCTGTCTTTTACAATAAGCTCATCATCGAATTCGGTTCGGAGGCGGGCCAGGGCCCGACTGACAGCGGGCTGGCTCAGGTTCAACCGTTTGGCGGCACGCGATATATGGAGCTCTTCAAATATGGCGTCGAGGATCGGTAGAAGATTCAGATCGATACCGCGATTATACGCCATGGTTATAGTTCCTATGTTTACTATGCATTGGACATATGAATATGCGGATTTTACTGTCTAGTCGAATCATGAATTCGCGGAATCGGGGCAGTTCCAAAAGTGCATAATTCAACAGCACGCGTAAGCGATTACGAACCGCTCAGCGAGGTGGAAACCGCCCTGCGTTTGATCAACGCTGTGGAAGCCGCAACTAGGCTGATCCACTGGTCGATCAAGGAAGGCGAAGATGGCGCCCGTCTTAGCCAGTTCGATGATGCGCTGGAGAAAGCTTGGACTCGGTTGCTTGAAAAAAAACTGAGTACTGATTCCGCGCGGATCACCCGTTCAGATTTTCTTTTGAAACAATTGTACGACCTTTCTGATAAGTCGAACCACGCACGAAATCTGGTTCGGGTAATCTACGCTGACAACAGAGACAGCTGTCTTGGTCCAATGGATCGAGAGCAATTGTTGCGCACTTGGCTCTTGAGAAGTTAAGGTGACCGCTAAATTTCCATTGGTCAGTTGTGTTTATCCGGGTTCCGTCCGAAGACTTTTCGCTGGCGCGGACATCATCGAACAATCCTAGCGGCGACTGGCGGCTAAGGTTGCAGCAATTTTGAGGCTGCAATCTAAACGCTTCTGCAATTTTGATGCGTAAGATGAGAGAGCCGAGCAATATGACCAATGTCCACAAGAGCCGAAAGCTTTGGATATGGGTGGGAGCGATTGGCCTAACATCGATCTTGGCATCGGTGTTGATAACCAGCGTGATATTTTATCCAAATGTCACGAGGAAAGCCGTTGTGACCTCGGTAATCGTGCCCCTGCTCATTGCGCCAGCTATTGCCTATTTCACCGGGCGAATGTGGCTCCACATGATTGCACTTAAGGAAGTGTCCGAGAAGGCAGTATTGCTTGAGCGCAAAGCGTCTCAAAAATTACACGAGATGCTGAAGAAGCAACAGTTGGTCTTCTCTGTCATCGGGCACGAACTGCGCACACCTGCGACCTCGATCAAGATGATGCTCGATGAACCTGGATACTTGCGGAGCGGCAAAAATTTGGAAGTGGTCCGTCGCACCGCCGACCACCTAATATCCGTGCTTGATGACATGAGAGCTCTAGCCAATCCAAACTTGGAGATCACTGGCGTCTCGGGAGTGGCGAGGCTTTCGGAACTGTTGAAAAACGCAGTTGAAAGTCAGGGGGTCATGATCACGAAACAAGGACTTGCGGTTGAATTTGATCTGACATCCGAATTTGACGAGTACTACGAATTCAACAAACAACTTCTGCGGCAGGTGGTCATCAACTTGGTTAGAAACTGCCTGCTGCATAGCAAGGCTTCGACCCTCAATATCGTCGGTAGATGCCAGTCGATTGAACCTCACACATTCCAGGTCCGATTCAGCGATGACGGTATGGGCATTCCAAAAGAAGCTCAGAGCCAAATCTTCGAACGATATCAGCGGTTGAACAAGGAGCGAGAAGGTCTGGGATTGGGTCTGAATATTTGTCGGGAGTTCCTGAGGCGGCATTTGGCCGGTGATCTTTGTTATGAAGAATCGCAGGGAGGTGGTGCGACCTTTGTCGTAACATTTGAAGCGGCGGAGGCTGTTGGCGGGTTCACGGGAGCAGAGTTACCTAAATATGACTTTGCTGGTAAGCGTATTTTGGTTGTTGAGGACAATGCCAGCATTCGCGAACTCACGGCGCTGCGCTTCAGAAAATTGAGGGCCGAGGTAGATACCGCTGAGGATGGGAAGGAGGGCATTAAGATGGCCGTCGGCGGGCGCTATGACCTGATCATCGTTGATCTTTTCATGCCAAATATGCAGGGTGATCAGATGGTTCGCCAACTTCGAGGCAGTCAGATCTGGGTACCAACGGTTGGCGTGACGGCAACGACCGTTG
>JABSRX010000125.1 GCA_013214695.1 Rhizobiaceae bacterium
AAATTTGGGTGGCTTGATAATATCAGGAATCAATGGGATGGATTGGGCAACTTGTTGCTCCTAACCCATGAAGAAACATGAGCCAAAGCCCCGCAAATATTGTCGTAACCACGCTCGGCACAGGTACGCCGGTACCTGATCCAGAGCGATGCAGCCAGAGCATTCTTGTGGAAGCCGGTGGGCAAAAGCTTTTGTTTGACACGGGACGCAACGTTCTCACCCGGCTGACGCAGGCAGGGGTCAACCCGGCCGACGTGGAGCAAGTGTTTTTTACGCATTTTCATTCAGATCATACGGTGGGATTTGCCGACTTTTGGTTGACATCATGGATACCGGCAGGCGGGGCAAGGACCACACCGCTTCGGGTTACTGGTCCCAGGGGCAGTGAAGCACTGGTCAATGGTCATCGCATGGCCTTTGCGGACGACATTCGCATTCGAATGGCCGATCAGGGTCTACCCAAGTCCGGCGTCGAAGTCATTGTCGATGAATTCTCCGAAGAGGGCGTCGTTTATGAGCGCGATGGGGTTGTGGTTCGAGCCTTCGACGTGGATCACGGCGAGGCGATCAAACCGAATTTCGGCTATCGGATTGATTATCAGGAGAGTTCGGTAGTCATTAGTGGTGATGCCAAAAACGACCCACGGGTGGCTGACGTTGCCGCCGGTGTGGATCTGCTGTTTCATTCTGCAGGCGGCGCAAGAGCGGAACTCTTGCAGAGGCCAGAGATTGCCGCAATTCTTCAGCACCACACTACGCCCCAAGAAGCTGGAAGAATTTTCAAACAGGCGAGTCCTAAGCTGGCGTCGCTCGTTCACATGGTTCGGATAGGCCGTCCCGGGTTTCCGCGTCTGACGCCGGATGAAATTGTGAACATGGTGCGAGAGATCTATGATGGCGACTTGATCGTTGCAGAAGACCTGATGCGGTTTGAGGTCAACGGTGAAGGGGTGACCGTCCACCAACCGTGAAATCTATCTCGCTGCACCTGACTTGCTTGCAGTTCCCGCATATTCACTGCAATTGCCGGCGAAGCCCATGCCGCTTTCAGGACAAAGACGCGGAGATCGTACGGCAACTTCGTCCGCAACTCGGACCTACACCGAATTCGGGCTAGCTCCGTTCGGAGCCCACATGAATCGACCGACACGGATCAGCTGCACAGTCTTGAGGATTGCGCCGTTGCTCGGTCTTCGAGCGGACAGGAATAAGCTAGATAAGAACTTCAAACAGGGCGCGTGTATTGGCTTCGGTCATCTCAATTGGATTGCCCCCGGTGCTCGGGTCGCGCAGCGCGGCGTCGACTAGGGTGTCGATATCTGGATTTTCCACGCCAAGCTCGGTGAGCGATTTTGGGATCGCGAATGACGCGTTGAAATTGTCGGCGAAGTCGCAGAACCCATCGAACCCACCGTCGATGCCCAGATAGCCGGCGACCAGGTCGAACCGGTCGCGAATGGCCGGCTCGTTGAATTTGAGCACGGCGGGCATGCACACGGCGTTGGTCGTGCCATGATGCGTGTGGTGCATCGCGCCGATCGGATGGCTGAGTGCATGAATGGCGCCAAGGCCCTTTTGAAAGGCGGTTGCGCCCATGGCGGCGGCACTCATCATGTGCGACCGCGCTTCCAGATCGGAACCATCGGCATAGGCGCGTGGCAGATAGTCCTTCACAAGACGCATGCCTTCCAGGGCGATGCCCTGACTCATCGGGTGATAATGCGGTGAGGAATAGGCCTCAACGCAATGAGCAAAGGCGTCGAGGCCGGTGCCTGCGGTAATGAATTTGGGCATGCCGACGGTCAGTTCAGGATCCGCAATCACCACGCTGGGCAGCATCTTGGGATGAAAGATGATTTTCTTTTCCTGACTGTCGGTATTGGTGATGACGCTGGCGCGTCCGACTTCAGAGCCCGTCCCGGCCGTCGTGGGAACGGCGACAATCGGTGCGATCGCATCGGCGTTAGCCCGTGTCCACCAGTCGCCAATGTCTTCAAAATCCCAGATCGGGCGGGTCTGGCCTGCCATGAAGGCGATCACCTTGGCTAGGTCCAGCCCGGAACCGCCGCCAAAGGCGATGACGCCGTCAAACCCGCCGTCGCGGTAAAAGGCGACGCCGGCATCGGCGTTTTTGTCCGACGGATTGGAATCGACTTCTGAAAACAGTGCCGAGCCCAAGCCGGCCTTCTCCATCAGCGCCAAGGTGCGCTTGGTGATGTCCATTTCAGCCAGGCCACGATCGGTGACCAGTAGTGGTTTGCGCATGCCAGCGGCTTGGCAGGCATCGCCGATTTCGGAAATGCGTCCAGCGCCAAAACGAATGGGATTGGGATAGTTCCAGTTGCCAGTGAGTGTCATGATGTCAGTTTCTTGAAGTGGTAGGATTTGGGTCTGGTCAGAGCATGATAGCCAAGGACGGAAAGGCCGGCACCACGGCCCGTGTCCTTGCAACCGGTCCAGCACAAGGCCGGGTCCAGATAGTCACAGCGGTTCATGAAAACGGTTCCGGTTTCCAACCGGCTGCCGATCTCCATTGCTTTGTCGATATCATTTGTCCAAAGCGAGCAGGTCAGACCGAACTGGCTGTCATTCATCAGCCGAATGGCTTCCTCATCATCGACGACCGGCATGATGCCGACGGCCGGTCCAAAGGTCTCGTCCCGCATGATCCGCATGTCATGGGTGACATCGGTCAGGATCTGCGGGGTCAGATAGGCAGCCCCATCATCTTCGGGCATCGGATCAATATGGGTTTTGGCTCCCGCCGCAACGGCTTCGGCGATCTGGGCACGCACCTCTTCGGCAAACCGGATATGGGCCATCGGCCCGATGGTGGTGTCCTGTTCGAGCGGGTTGCCCAGCTTGTAGCTGCGCACCAGATTGACGGCCTTTTCGACGAAGCTGTCATACAGGCTTTCATGAACATAGATGCGTTCGATGCCGCAACAACACTGGCCCGAATTGAACATCGCTCCGTCTATCAGCGTATCAACTGCCGCATCGAGGTCGGCATCGGCGCGCACATATCCGGGATCCTTGCCGCCAAGTTCGGTGGCCACCGCGGTGAAGGTGCCTGCAGCAGCCTCTTCCATGGCGCGTCCGCCTCCAACGGATCCGGTAAAGTTCACAAATCCAAAGGAGCCGTCGGCAATCAGTGTTAATGTTGTTTGGTGATCGAGCACAAGATTGGTGAACACACCTTCCGGAAGTCCGGCGGCTTCGAAGGCGTCGGCCAGATGTTCCCCGACAAGAATTGTCTGTGATGCGTGTTTGAGCACGACGGTGTTGCCGGCAATCAGCGCCGGGGCGATGGTGTTGATTGCCGTCATATAGGGATAGTTCCAAGGCGCAACAACCAGGACGACACCATGCGGTTCGCGCATGATCTTGCGGTGGAAAGCCTCTGACTCCTCTACAACAATGGGCGCCAGAGAGGCCTCGGCGATCAACGCCATGTGGCTGGCCCGTTCTTCAAAACCGCCAAATTCACCGCCATAGCGCACCGGTCGCCCCATCTGATGAGCGAGTTCGGTGACCATGCGGTCCTGTGTGCGGCCGATTTCGGCAACCGCTTTGGTAACCAAATCGATGCGTTCCTGAAGTGGGAGAGCCGCCCAGGCAGCTTGCGCGCCCTTGGCCGATGCGACCGCCTCTCGGGCGGCATCGAGGGCAACACAGGACCGCTCAGCGTAGGTCGACCCGTCAATTGGGGAGATGCATTTGATTGTCTTTGTCACGGTCACGCCTTTTCAAATCCACGGGCGATTTCCCAATCGGTCACGACCCGGTCGAACTCTTCCTGTTCCCATTCTGCGCAGCGCACATAGTGGTCGACGACAGCGTCGCCCATGGCGGCGCGCAGCATGGATGAGTTGCGCAGAACCTCCGTCGCCGCCCGCAGCGTGTTGGGGATTTCGGCGACATCGTCGTTTTCGTACATATCGCCATCGGCGGAAGGCTGCAGATCAAGGGCGTCTTCAATGCCTTTCAGTCCGGCAGCGAGAAGCGCTGCCTGAGCGAGATAGGGATTGATGTCGGATCCCGGGATACGGCACTCCATGCGCACGGCCTTGGTGTCTCCCCCACACAGGCGGAACCCTGCGGTTCTGTTGTCGACCGACCAGGCGGTTTTGGTGGGGGCGAAAGTGCCTTTGGCAAAGCGCTTGTAGGAATTGATGTACGGCGCAAAAAACACCATGCAGTCTGGTGCATAGGCAATCAGACCGGCCGTAAACTGCTGCATCAGTTTCGACATGCCATGGGGGCCGTCGGCGTCAAAAAACGCGTTCGCATCATCCTGCCACAGCGACATATGCACATGGCTGGCGCTGCCAACCCGCTCGTGATGCCATTTCGGCAGGAAGCTCGCCGAATGCCCCTGCTGCCAGGCTATTTCCTTTGTTGCATGTTTGGCGATGGTGTGATGGTCGGCGCACAGCAGGGCGTCGGCGTATTTTATGTTCAGCTCTTCCTGCCCACGTTCCGCTTCACCCTTGGAATTTTCGATCGGCACCCCGGCGGCATAGAGATGATTGCGCAGCGGCCGCATCACATGCTCTTCCTTGGTGGTTTGGAGAATGTGATAGTCTTCGTTGTACGGCCCCAGAGTCTCGAGGTCGCGATAGCCCTCGCGGCGCATCTCATCCAGCGACTTCTGGAAGATGAAGAACTCGAGCTCGGTTGCCATCATGGGGGTCAGGCCGTGTTTTTCCAGCCGCGCGATCTGTTCCTTCAGAACTTGCCGCGGCGCGTGCGGCACCGGCTCGTGGGTGTGATGATCGAGAATATCGCACAGTACCATGACCGTGCCTTCGAGCCAGGGGGTCGCCCGTAGCGTCGACAGATCAGGCTTCATGACATAGTCCCCATAGCCCTGCCGCCAACTGGTGGAGGCATAGCCATCCGGCGTCGCCATCTCCAGGTCGGTAGCGAGCAGATAGTTGCAACAATGGGTTTCTTCGTGGGCGCCTTCGAGAAAATTGGAAACGTGAAACCGCTTGCCCATCAGGCGGCCCTGCATGTCGACAAAGCACACCAGTACGGTGTCGACGGCGCCAGACTCTGCTTCAGCTTTCAAGTCTTGAAAGGAGATCATACCAGGCATGAAGTGGACTTTCTCGATATCGATGTATCAGAATGCGAGGCGCCCACAGGCGCCCCGCCGTTTTCACATATCAGGCATGACTATCCGTAGCGATACGGACGACCGGCCTTTTGCATATCGGCGTTATATTTTCTGAAGATATCGACGATTTTCGCCTTGGTCGCCGACTCAGATGCGATCTCATCCCAGAACTTAACGGCTGCAGCTTCAACCTGGGCCCATTCGCTGTCCGGAATGGAGGTCAGTTTCATCTTGGTGCCATTGACACGCAGATTGGCTTCACCGCCCCAATACCACCATTGCCGGTAGTAATGGCTTTGCTCCATGCAGACGGCCAGCAGGGCCTGCAGATCTTCCGGCAGCTCGTTCCAGCGTTCCATATTGGCAAAGAAGTGGCCGATCCAGGCACCGGAAATGTTGTTGGTCAGGAAATAGTCCGTCACGTCGGCCCAACCCACAGTGTAGTCTTCGGTGATGCCCGACCAGGCAATGCCGTCCAGTTCACCTGTCTGCACCGCGACTTCGATGTCTTCCCAGGGCAGTGTCACTGGCACAACGCCAAACTGCGACAGGAAGCGACCCGCCGTCGGGAAGGTGAAGACACGCTTGCCCTTCAGGTCTTCCAGGGAGTTGATCGGATCCTTGGTGGCAAAGTGGCAGGGATCCCAGGCACCTGCCGAGATGTGCTTGACGCCGACCTTTGAATATTCGTCGTCCCAGATTTCCTTCAACCCGTACTGATTGAACAGCACCGGCACATCCAGAGAATAGCGGGAACCGAACGGGAAATATCCGCCAAACACGGTGACTTCCGTCGGTGATGCCATCGAGTCGTCATCGGACTGCACCGCATCGATGGTGCCGCGTTGCATCGCCTGGAACAGTTCGCCGGTTGGCACCAACTGGTCGGCAAAGAACAGCTCAATCTGCATCCGGTCACCGGCAATCTTGTTGAACGTGTCAATCGCCGGCTTCACGACATGCTCTGCAAGGGCAGCACCGGCATATGTCTGAAGCCGCCACTTGATCGTGGATTGGGCGAGCGCTGGCGTTGCCAAGGCAGCCGCGGGCGCCGCTGCGGCTGCCCCTTTAATAAAACTGCGTCTGGTCGTCATGGGTAACTCCTTGGTTGTTGATCTTGCGGGTTTGCGGCGCGCCATGGCGCCTAGTTTCCGTACACTGTCTGGGGGAGCCACAGCGCAATCTGCGGGAAGACCATTATGGTCGTCAGGGCAACCACCATGACAGCAACGAACGGAATGATGGATCGGTAGATATCGGCCAGCCCAATCTCCGGCGGCGACATGGCCCGCATCAGAAACAGATTGTAGCCGAAGGGCGGCGTCATGTAGGCGATCTGGGTGGTGATCGTGTACAGAACACCATACCAGATCAGGTTGAATTCAAGGGCGCCAACAAGCGGAATGTAGAGCGGTGCGACGATGACCAGCATCGCCGTGTCATCCAGGAACGTACCCATCAAGATGAAGCTGAGCTGCATGAGTATGAGGATCATCCACGGTGACAGGCCGAGCCGTTCGGTGAACAGGCTTTCAATCGCCTTGACCGCCCCGAGACCGTCAAATACCGCACCGAAGGCCAGAGCAGCCAGGATGATCCACATGAACATGCAGGTAATACCCAGCGTGTTTTTCAGCGATGTTTCAAAGACCTGCCAGGTCATACGGCCTTTCAGGACAGCCGCGAGAAAGGCGGCAATCGCACCGATCGCCGAGCTTTCGACCAGCGAGGTCCAGCCGTTCACGAAGGGCACCATCATCGAAAAGAAGATCACAAATGGCAGCATGCCGGCGACCAACAGGCGATACTTTTCAGCCTTTGGTATATCGCGGTCCTGCTCGGACAGCACCGGCCCGAGGCTTGGATTGATCCGGCATCTCACCGCAATGTAGAGGATAAACATGGCAGCCATCATCAGGCCAGGCAGGATGCCGGCCAGCCACAACTGCCCCACCGGCTGCCGGGCAATCATCGCATACAGTACCAGCACCACGGATGGCGGAACGAGAATACCGAGTGAGGATCCGGCCTGAATGACACCGGTCACCATGCGCTTGTCGTAGCCCCGGCGCAGCAGTTCCGGCAGGGCGATCGTCGCGCCAATGGCCATGCCGGCCACCGACAGGCCGTTCATCGCCGATATCAGCACCATCAGACCGATGGTTCCAATCGCCAGCCCGCCGCGCAATCCGCCCATCCAGACGTGGAACATCCGGTAAAGATCATCGGCAATGCGGCTTTCCGACAGGATGTAGCCCATGAAGACAAACATCGGCACTGTCAGCAGGGGATACCACCGCATCAGCTTGATGCTCTGAGAAAAGGCGACATCGAAACCGCCGCGGTCGCCCCAAAGCGCCAGTGCGGCGATGACGGCGACGAAACCAATCGCGCCAAACACCCGCTGTCCGGTAAACAGCATAACCATCATGGTGGCGAACATCATAAGGGCGATCATCTCATATGACATGGCTCAGACTTCCTCACCCCGCAGCCGCAAAACATCTTTGCAAAGTTCCGACAGCGCCTGCAGCAGCATCAGTGTGATGCCGATGCACATGATCGTCTTGATCGGCCACAGATAGGGGCGCCAGATTGTCCGGCTGCGTTCCAGCGTGCCGACCGACTTTTCACCTGTCGCGATATCCAGGAAGAACCCAGCCGGATTGGATCCGAAATGCCCCAGCGAGTAGGCCGTTGAACTCAAGCCGCCCCACAGCATCACCATCAGATAGATCATCAGGCAGAGGACCGTGATGGCGTCGACCGTTGCCTTCCGGCGGACCGACCAGTTTTCGTAGAACAGGTCCATTCGCACATGAGACCCCATCTGAAGCGCATAGGGGCCGCCCAGGAAGAAATAGGTGATCATGGCAAATTGCGTGACTTCCAGCGTCCACAGCGAAGGTTGATCCGAAAATTTGCTGATCGTCGACCACAGCAAGAATGCCATCATCGCCAGGATGCCGAACATGATAATGCGGCCAATGCCGTAGTTCAGCTTGTCGATGGCGTTGATATATCCCCGAATGATCTTCATCGCGTGGCCCCGCGGGCAGGTTCGACGGTGAGAGTCTCAAGGCAGCGGTTGAGCCAACCGGCTAGTGTGTCGGCCATCGAACGACTTTGTTCAGGTGTCCCAATCAGATCATTGCGGATTTCGAGCATCACGTTGAGCAGGCCCCGCGGCAGGGCGTGCTCTTTCAGCGTGTGGGTCACGCCATCTTCCGGGCCATAGGGTTGGTTGCGCTCAATCTCAAAGCCCGCCGCAACATCAAGCAGGGCGTTGGCCAATCGCTGATCTGAATCGTGCAAAATCCCGATTTCCACCGATCGCTGTTCGTCCAAATAGGTGGGTGTGAAACTATGAACGGTGACCAGCACGGTTGCCCGTTTGCGGCTTTCAAGAAAATCAAAAACCAGATCCTTGAAAGGCAGGTAGTAGTCCTCAATGCGGCGCTGCCTGTCCGGCTCGGACAGATTCTGGTTGCCGGGTACCGCGATACCGGCGCTCAAAGACGGCATGGCGTCTTTGGCAGAGGGCGGACGGTTGCAATCGTAAACCAGGCGGGACGTGTCGCTGTATATCAGCGGTGCATTGAGCGCGGCAGACAAGTTCCGTGCCGTCTCCATTGCGCCGGGGTCCCAGGCAATGTGACTGTGCAGATTCGCGCCTGAAAGACCAAGATCATTGAATTTTGCCGGGATGTGGTGGCTCGCATGTTCGCACACCAAGACAACAGGATGCTCGCCATCTTTGTTGATTACGCCGACTCCCATTTGACCTGTGACCTCTCCCGCATTGCGCAGCTCCAACGCCGCAGAAAAAACGGTCTGTAAATTTTTCTTCATATTGAACCCGGTTGTCAAATCTTTTCTGAAAAAATAATCACACTTGGATTGAACAAGTAAAATTTTTGACGAATTGGACACTAACGACTAAGTTGGCGGTGAAGTTTGCATGCGGGAACAAACGGAAAGCGCCAGGTGAATGGAAACCATTGCTGAAAAGCTGCAGGAAAAGCATGATTCCCTGACCCGTTCGGAACGGCAGTTGAGCGATGTTATTTTGAAGAACTATCCGGCGTCCGGACTGGGCACGATCACGTCTCTGGCCGAAACCGCCAAGGTTTCCACGCCCACAGTTGCCCGTCTTGTTCAAAAACTCGATTTCAATGGATTTCCGGAGTTTCAGCGCAGTTTGCACAGTGAGCTGGCTGAGAAGATTTCCAACCCGCTGACCAAACGGGAAAAATGGGTCGATACGGCGCCTGACGAACATCTGCTCAATCGCTTTACCAAGGCGGTTGTCGACAATATCGGGCAGTCGATGTCGAAGCTTGATCCCGAGCTTTTCAAGCGGGCTTGCGATCTGCTGAGCGATCCGAACCGGCGCATTTTCGTGGTCGGTGGGCGCATCACCCGGACATTGGCCGATTATTTCTTCCTGCATTTTCAGATGATCCGGGAAGACGTGACCCATATAGCGTCCAACTCAAATGCCTGGCCGCATTATATTCTGGACCTGAAGCCCGGGGATGTGGTGGTGATCTTCGACGTCCGGCGTTACGAAAACAGCACTTTGAAACTGGCTGAGATGGCGCGGGAAAGAGGGGCAGAAATTGTCCTGTTCACCGATCAGTGGATCTCGCCGATCTCGGAGTTTGCAAGCATCAGTTTCGCCAACCACATCGCGGCGCCATCGGCCTGGGATTCAAACATCACACTGATGCTGCTGCTGGAGATTGTCATCGCCGATGTCCAGGAGCGCAATTGGGAATCGACCCGCGATCGCGTCGAAGCGCTGGAGGAAATGTTTGATCGCACAAAGTTCTTCAGGAAATTCTGATCAGGCCATTAGCGCCTATTGCCAAGTCGACTACCAAGATGGCGCCTTATCGAAACTGCTTCGGTATTTACATGTATGTGCAAAGCGGACCTGGTCCGCTTAGAGCCCTTTGCGGAAGTAAAATCGATGTCGCAAACGGAACGCGATCGAACAGGCGCTAGTTCCGCTCCTGACCCGAAGTTGACATTGGGTTGACTGGGCGCAAGTCGGCAGGACGGACAAATGCGCAGTTTGAGCAATGTAGTCCGACAACCGGTACTTAACCTAAAGCAATCCTCCGATCAGATATAGCAGGCAACTTTGCCTGAACATCTTGAAAGCTGCATTTTGTGAACCATCATGGCTTAGCGATCCGCTACGGACGCCTGATAGGCATCGAGGTCTGATATCAGCGGCAACCCAGTAGCAACATCGCTCCTTGCGCAAAACTCATTCCACACCGCGCCATAGGGAAGATCCTTCAACTCTTCGGTCAGGGTCAGGCGTGAAGAGAAATCTAGCGCGCTTTCTGCTGCACGGAGCCGGTCCCAAGGTTTGAGCAGCGCCTGAAGCAGGGCCTTTTGCATGTTGCGCGTTCCGATGATCCACGCCGCAGTCCGGCTGATCGTGGCGTCAAAAAAGTCGAGCCCAATATGTGTGCGGCCCAGCAGATCAGCGCTGACCAGCTCGTGTGCCATCGCAAGAATGTCGTCGTTCAGCAAAATCACATGGTCACTATCCCACCTGATTGGCCGCGAGACGTGCAACAAAATTTCAGGAAGCGACAGCGCAACGGCTGATAGCTTGTCAGCGATGTTCTCCGTTGGGTGGAAATGTCCCATGTCGAGGCACAAGAGTGTCTTGTTGCGGATTGCGTAACCCAGGTAGAATTCGTGGCTTCCTACGGTGCAAGCCTCAACGCCGATGCCGAACAACTTCGACTCAACGGCATCGAGCATATCCGGTTTGGCTTCGGCCAGCATTGTGTCAAGCGATGCCTCAAGCCGCGTGCGGGCTGCCATTCGGTCGATAGGCAGATCTTTGTAGCCATCCGGCACCCAGATGTTGTTGATGCAAGCGGAGCCGAGTTCTGCACCCATCTGTGAGGCGATATCCCGCGTGCGGCGCCCATGTTCTATCCAGAAATCCCTGATGCCCTGATCAGGGTGGGAGAGTGTCAGGTTGTCATCGGCCTTGGGATGAGCAAAGAAGGTCGGGTTGAAATCGAGGCCGATTCCCAAACCTTTTGCCCAGTCAACCCAGGAGGCAAAATGGTGGTACTCGATTTCGTCGCGGTCTGGCGTCTCATCGGTGTCCATATACATGGCATGCAGATTCAGACGGTGCGTGCCAGGAATGTTGGCGTAGGCGAACTCAAGGTCAGCGCGAAGCTCAGCCGGATTGCGTGCCCGTCCCGGGTGATTGCCGGTCGCCTGGATGCCGCCTCCGGAAGTGCCGGTCTGGTTTTCGAATCCGACCACGTCGTCACCCTGCCAGCAATGAACCGAGATCGGGATATCCCTCAGCCGCGCGATCGCCGCTTCGGTATCGATACCCCAGTCGGCAAACTGTGCCTTTGCGCTTTCGTATCCCATGTTTCTCCCCCTATCGCGTAAAGGCCTGAACGTTGCCAGCGTCGACGTTTAAGATGTTGCCGGTTGATTTGGATGAGGTCTCAGCGGCAAAGAAATAGCATGCCTCTGCGATATCCTCGGGCAGCACTGAGCGTTTCAGCATCGACCGGTTGCGGTACATTTCTTCCAGGCCTTCCTTGTCGGTGCCGTAAGTCGAAGCGCGCTGTTCCAGCCATTCGCCTTCCCAGATTTTAGAGCCCCTCAAAACCGCATCAGGATTCACCACGTTGACCCTGATCCCTGCCTCGGCACCCTCAAGCGCCAGGCAGCGGGCCAAGTGAAGTTCAGAGGCCTTGGCCGTGCAATAGGCGGAAGCATTGGGAGATGCCGCCAGGCCGTTCTTGGATCCAACGAATACGATCGAGCCGCCCATGTCCTGGACCCGCATAACCTTGAAGGCCTCGCGACTAACAAGGAAATAGCCAGTCGAGAGAATATCCATGTTCCGGTTCCAAAGTTCCAGAGAAGTATCCTCCACTGCGGCAGAAGAGGCGATACCAGCGTTTGAAACCAGAATGTCGATACCACCGAACTCAACCGCAGTCTCGGCGAGGGCCTGTACCACTGATGCTTCGCTGGTCACGTCCATCTGGATGGTGCGGACAACATCCCTACCAAATTTTTGGATCAGAAGGTTCTCTGTGCCAGCAAGGTTTTCCGCGTTGATATCAGCGAGCATCACGCAAGCACCCTCGGCCAGATAGCGTTCGGCCGTTGCAGCGCCGATGCCGCCCGCACCGCCGGTCACCAACGCAACACGGCCTGCAAGCGATTTAGGCTTGGGCATGCGTTGCAACTTGGCCTCTTCGAGAAGCCAGTATTCGATGTCAAAGGCTTCCTGTTCAGGCAGGCCGCAGTATTCGCTCACGGCGCTTGCCCCTCGCATCACATTGATCGCGTTGACGTAGAATTCTCCGGAAATTCGCGCGGTTGCCTTATCCTTGGCGAAGGTGATCATGCCTACGCCCGGGATTAGGTAAACCACTGCATTGGGATCCCTCAACGCCGGGGAGTTGTCGTGTTTGCAGCGTGCATAATAGGCCGCATAGTCCTCGCGATAGGCTGCGACCTGGGCCGGAAGGCCTTCGAGAACTTCTTCAACATTATTCTTTTTTGGGTCAAAACCCACAACAAGCGGTCGAATCTTCGTTCGTAGAAAATGGTCAGGGCAGGACGTGCCAAGTGCGGCCAAAGGCTCCATGTTCTGCGCATTGACAAACTCGAGCACTGCTTCGGAGTCGTTGAAGTGTCCAACCATGTGCTGGTTTCCACTGACAAACCCCCGGATCGCTGGCATCAGGCGGGCCGCTACGTTGCGACGCTCAGCAAAAGTAAGGCTTTCATGTTTTGCGCCACCAAAATTTGCAACATCCGCGGTGAGTGTAGCCAGCCACCTACTGGCCACGTTAATTACATCGATGGTGCAATCGTAGCATTCCTCTGCTGTGTCACCCCATGTGAACAACCCGTGGCTTTCCAGAACAACGCCGTCGGCTTGTGGGTTTTCAATGCAGAACTTCTCCAGCCACAGGCCCAATTCGTATCCTGGGCGTTTCCACGGCAGCCATCCAATACGGTCGCCAAAGATTTCCTGAGTCAGTTCACGTGAGTTCTTTGAAGCCGCGATCGCGATGATGGCGTCAGCGTGGACGTGATCGACATGGGTTCGCGGCACATAAGCATGAAGCGGGGTGTCAATAGATGCCGCCCGCGGGTTCAGCTTGAAGGTACAGTGTGGAAGATAGCCGACCATCTCATCCTCGAACTCCACTCCGCGGTACAACCCTTTGAGCGCGTTGAGCTTGTCCATATACAGAGTGGCGAAACCATCGATCTTCATGGATCCAATGTCGCCACCAGACCCCTTTACCCAGAGCACTTCAACTTCTTGGCCGGTGAGAGGATCGATTTCCATAACCTTGGCTGAGGTGTTGCCGCCGCCATAATTGGTCACGCGCATATCGGAGCCGAGCGTGTTTGAGCGGTACAGAAGCAATTCCGATTCAGACATTCCGCTTGCGACGGTGGCGTCCCATCGATTTTCAAGAAGCTGTTCATCGACCGTTTTCAACATTCTGCCCTCTCTGTTCTGCGGAGTTATTGGCCCTGAAGTGCACCTCAGGCTTAGTCTGACATGCCGATATGTCAATCATAAATGATCACAAACCATCATTATGCGCAACAAAATGAAGGAAAATGATTGAAATTGATTGACAGATACAAGAAATCTGATCACCTTTGGCGGAAAGGGAGGTGGCTTTGCACGAGAAAGAACGACATAGGATCATCATGTCGGCGGTACAGGATCGTCCCGTTGTAACAGTCGTTGACCTTTGTAATCTGACCGGCGTTTCCGAGGCGACGATCCGTCGGGATATCTCTACGCTTCACATGCAACAAAAGTTGCGGCGTGTGCGAGGTGGGGCGGAGGCGATCACCCCGCCGCAGGTCGTGGGCTTGGCTGGCCGACCTTTCGTCATCAACGAGACTCTCAATATTTCAGAGAAACAAGCCATTGCGCGCGCTGCTGTGGAACTTTGCGAAGATGGCGATAGCATCATCATCAACGGTGGCACGACAACGTTTCAAATGGTGCATCCACTCGCAAACCGGCGGATGCAGATATTCACCAACTCTTTCCCCATTGCAGAGCACCTTCTGAAGCATTCCAAAAACACGATCATGTTGTCGGGTGGTGCGATCTACCGGGAACAAAACATTATTTTGTCGCCCTTTGACAATGACGTAACACGCAATTTTTACGCCAAGCGCATGTTCATGGGTGCGCAAGGATTGGGTCCCATTGGCCTTATGGAGGCGGATCCTTTGCTGATACAGGCGGAACAAAAACTCATTGGTCAGGCCGATGAACTTGTAGTTCTCGTTGATAGTTCGAAGTTCGACCAACGATCAAGCCTGGTTCTGTGTCAGCTTGATCGCATCACCACCGTCATAACGGATGACGGCATTTCAGATAAGGCGGCGACCATGCTGGAATTCGCCGAAATAAACCTGATCGTTGCCCATACGGGCGCCGCTCAAGAGGACGAGACGGCCTCCCAACCGTCTCAGCAACTTAAAACCCAATAGTGACATTCAGGGAGGTTCCAACATGAAACGTCGCACATTTACTTCACTCGTCGCAGGGCTTGGCCTTGTGGCCGGCATGTTCAGCACGACCGTCATGGCGCAAGAAAACATGCGCATCGCGCTGGTCGTCAAAGCCCTTGGCATCGGCTTCTTCGAAGCTGCTGCCGAAGGCGCCAAAGCGGCCGCAGGTGAACTCGGCAATGTAGAGATCATCTACACAGGTCCGACCGACACCACGGCAGAAGGCCAGATCGAAGTCATCAATTCGCTGATCGCACAGGGCGTCGACGCCATTGCGATCTCGGCCAATGATCCCGATGCGCTGGTCCCCGCGCTAAAACGTGCCATGGACCGCGGCATTACTGTTATTTCCTGGGATTCCGGTGTTGCGGAAGGTGGCCGTCAGATGCATCTGAACCCCTCTTCAACGCCGCTGATCGGCAATACGATCATCAAGCTTGCTGCCGATCACATGCCGAACGGCGGCGATGTTGCAATTCTGTCAGCAACCGCCACGGCAACCAACCAGAACGCCTGGATCGAGGCCGCCAAAGAAGTGCTGCCCAACTATAAGGGCGTCAATCTGGTCGCTACGGTTTATGGTGATGACCTATCCGATAAGTCTTATCGCGAAGCACAGGGCCTGATGGCATCCTACCCTGACCTGAAGGCGATCATTGCGCCAACAACAGTCGGCATCCTAGCGTCCTGCCAGGCCGTGACAGACGCGGGTAAGATTGGTGAGATTAACGTCACTGGTTTGGGCCTTCCGTCTGAGATGGCTGGATGCGTCGACTCAGGTGCGACGAAGAGCTTCGCAATCTGGAACCCAATTGATCTGGGGTATTCGGCAACCATGCTCGCGCATGCAATTGCAAAGGGTGCTGAAGCTGCACCAGGTGCCGAAATCCCTATGGGTCGGATGGGCTCCGTAAAGCTCGACGACACCAATTCGGCGGCAATGGCTGACCCGTTCACCTACGACAGCTCGAACATCGACCAGTTTAAGTCGATCTTCTAATCCAGCTACGTTCCGGCGCTGGCGTATGCTTGCGCCGGAACATTTCTTCACTCACCAAAAAGAACTGCGAATCCAAAGTTGGAGTTGAGACCAGACGTGTCCACCCTGACCGCCTCTCATATTGATCCCTTGCTCTCGCTATCTGGGGTTACCAAGTCATTTCCGGGTGTTCGAGCGCTTTCGGATGTTTCGTTGCACCTCTATCCTGGAAAGGTGACCGCGCTAGTCGGTGAGAACGGCGCAGGTAAGTCGACGGTCGTGAAGGTTCTGACCGGGATCTATCAACCTGACGAGGGCGAGATTCACATTGATGGACAGCAAGTTCGTTTCCCCGCGCCGCAATCAGCTGAAAGCGCCGGAGTCACTGCGATCCATCAGGAAACCGTTCTGTTCGATGAACTGTCGGTGGCCGAAAACATCTTTCTTGGACACGCCCCGAAAGGCAAGTTCGGGCTAATCGATAAAGGACTGATGACGTCGAGGGCCAGTGAAATTCTGTCTGGCATCGGTGCCAAAATCGATCCAAGTGCCACTCTGAAAGAACTAGGCACCGCCAACAAACATCTTGTCGCGATTGCCCGGGCGCTCAGCATTGATGCACGTGTCGTCATCATGGATGAACCCACGGCCGCGCTCAGCCAAAAAGAAATCGAGGAGCTTTATGAACTGGTTGAGGGTCTTAAATCACAAGGAAAAGCGATCCTTTTCATCAGTCACAAATTTGATGAAATTTTCCGAATTGCCGATTTTTACACCGTCTACCGAGATGGCAAGATGGTCGGTGAAGGAGCGATCTCGGAGGTCGGTGAACCTGAGCTCGTCAAGATGATGGTCGGCCGCGATGTGAGTCAGATATTTCCCG
>JABSRX010000126.1 GCA_013214695.1 Rhizobiaceae bacterium
CAGCCGTTCGGCGTGGGCCAATAATAAAAGTCGATCATGCGCCGGTTCCTTCGATGCTGCCGAGACTAGTGACGCCGTCGCTGGCAAGTTGCTCGATTTCTGCATCGCTTAGTCCAATATGCCCGAGGATCTGATGACTGTCGGCACCAAGAAGTGGTGCGGGCAGGCGGAAACTCGTGGGTGATTTTGAAAATCTTGGCGCAGGTTGTGCCTGACGCAAACGACCGGCTACCGGATGGTCAATTTCGACAACTGTCTCATTCGCTTCGGCCTGCGGATGACGGATGACCTGGGTGCGGGTCAGCACCGGTGCGCAGGGAACGTCTTCCGCCTCAAGGCGTTGCAACCAGTTTTCAGCGGTATCGGTGAGCAGGACTTCCTGGGTCATTTCCAGGCGTAGATCGATGTTCTTACCGCGCAGGGCTGCCGTGGCGAAGCGCGGATCTTCAAGCCATTCGGGCTTGTTGAAAGCGCGGCACAGGCCCGACCATTCCTTGTTCGATTGCACGGCGACGGAGATGAAGCCTTGCTGGGTTTCATAGATCAGATCGATGAAGCTCTGGGCCGTTTCTCGGGGCAGTTCGTCGCCGACGAATGTATGGGCACCCATGTCCGACCCCCACAGGAAGGACACGACCGTGTCGAACATCGACAGCTTGATGTGTTGGCCTTCACCGTCGGTCTTGCCGCCGGTGCGTTCCCGGTGGAAGAGTGCCGCCGTCACTGCCTGACTGGCGGCATAGCCGGTCAGCTTGTCGGGCAGAATCGTGCGCACCAGTCGCGGCCGATGTTCATCAGCGCCGCCTTGAACGGTTGTCAGGCCGGAAAGCGCCTGCACCAGGGGGTCGTAAACCGGTTTTTGGGCATAGGGTCCAGTGTCGCCGAACCCGGCGATCGACACGTAGATCAGCGCTGGATTGACCTCTTTCAGGGCCTCGTAGCCAACACCGATACGGTCGGCGACGCCGGGTCTGAAATTCTGCACGACAATGTCTGCATCGCGGGTCAGGTTCTTGAAGATCTCAACCGCGCGCGGATCCTTAAGGTTGAGAGTCAAGGAGCGCTTGTTGCGATTGTTGTTGACGAAGGATGCGGAAAGACCATTGCGCTTGGTCGAAACGCTCCTTGTGTGATCGCCGCCCTTTGGGTTTTCCACCTTGATGACGTCTGCACCCTGATCCGCCAGCATCAGGGTTGTCGTCGGACCGGAGACCATGGAGGTGAGGTCGAGAACGCGGACGCCGTGAAGCGGTCCGTTGGGCGTGGATGTCATTTCATTCCCCGTAATTGGCGCAGCGCTGACGCTCAATGTAGGGCAAGTGGGCCGGAGAGCAATGCTTGCCTACATCACTTCGACCGTCTGATCTCCGAAGACACCGTCGATCTGGGCGTTTGCGGCAAACTGATCGGCGGCCAAAGGCACAACCTCGTGCATTTGCGTTGCTGCTAGCATCGCCTCGACGCGCTCTGCAGAGGGCTCGTGGACCTGTTTTCGGAAGGCATCGTCTTGAAGTGCTTCGACCATTTGCGCGCTCAAACCAAGAATGCGGTCGGTATCGGTGAAATGGGTACAGATCATCAGCATGTCGTTACCGGCTTGCAGGAAACGCTTGGCTGAATCGCTGTCATCGAAATACTTGTCCATGGCATGCATTCCGATGTCGTCGGACACGACGACGCGCTCGTAACCCATTTGCTGACGCAGAATGCCGGTTGTGATTTTGTGGGAAAGGGTGGCCGGATAGTCGGCATCGATCTGTGGAAACAGGATGTGTGCGGTCATGATGATGCCGATGCCGTGGTCGATTACTGCTTGGAAGGGGATCAGTTCGCGTCGTTTGAGCGCGTCCTCGGACTGGTTCAGCACCGGCAGGTCGTAGTGGGAATCCACATCGGTATCGCCATGGCCTGGAAAATGTTTGGCGCAGGCCCAGACATTTTGACTTTGAATGCCGTCGATGAAAGCGGTGCCGCAAGCGCTGACCGTGTCGGGCACGGTGCCGAAGGCGCGGCTGCCAATCACCGGATTATCCGGGTTGGTGTGAATGTCCATCACCGGGGCAAAGTTCATATTGATGCCCAGTGAGGCCAATTCCTGTCCCATGGCCCGCCCGATCTGTTCGGCCTTCGGCGCCCATTCGCTGGCGCTTTTGAAGCGGGTCACCGGAGCTGGCGTGCGGCAGACGCGGGCGCCCTCATGGTCGGTGGCGATCAGCATCTTGTCGCGGCCGCAGATGGTACGAACCTCGTCGATGAGCTGACGCTGATTTGCCAGCCAAGTGGCGTAGTCGGTGTCATGGCGGAAATTGCTCTTGAACAGGATCACACCTGCTGGCCGCACGGCTTCGAGAAGGTGCTTGTCCTTGTCGCTCAGCTGGGGTGACGGCTGCAGCCCTAGAAATACGTGATTGCCAATGCTGGAGAGGTCCATTTGGGCACCTGCTTTCTCACAAAGTCCCCGCATTCTAGCACATATGACTTGCCGGAACGTAAAATTTAGCGGTGCCGCTTCAGGGCGTCGTCTGGGAGGGGCAACTTGACAAGAATGGCCTGACTCGATTTAATTAACATATTAACGATTAAAGTATGAACGATGCCTGTCAGCTTTGACCAATCTCTGCCGATGATCCTGCACCGGACGCTTGATGCGGTGATGCCGGATTATCGTGAGCTGTTTGCCCGCTACAATCTGACCGAGCAGCAATGGCGGGTCCTGCGGGTGCTTTGGTCGTCAAAAAAGGTCACATCGGTTGAGCTGTCCAACCGCACGCTTATCCCGGCGCCGAGCCTGGTGGGTGTTCTGGATCGGTTGGAGAAAAAAGACCTGGTGACCCGGGTGCGCTCGGTGGAAGACCGCCGCGCGGTCTTCGTTGTTGCCACCGCACAGGGACAGGCATTGGACGAGGAAGTATCGCCACAGGTGGCAGAGATTGATCGCCAGTTGCGGGCCAGCGTTACCGCCGAGGAATGGCGGATGATGGAACAGGTTTTGGAAAAGATATCGACCGGCGCCGTGGGCGCTGCCAGCGCCGCTGAGGCGGCCGAATAGACAAGATCCCCAGGGAGGAGCACAAAGATGGAAGATTTTGCCACAGTAGATGCCAAGGCATCTGACATCATTGAACAGTCAGATAACGATCTCGAAACGACGCCTGGTTCGGGCATTCGCACCGGCGAACAATATCTGGCCGGTCTGCGCGATGACCGGGAGGTCTGGACGCAGGGCAAACGCGTTGCCGATGTGACTGCTGAGCCTGGCATGATGCGCGGCGCTGCAACACTGGCTTCGTTTCTGGACAATCAGCACAAGGACGAGTTCCGCGATACAGTCACCTACGTTGATTCTGACGGCGATCGTTGCGCAATGGCCTATCAGCAGCCGAAGTCTCACGAAGACGTCAAGGCACGCGGCCGCGCCTATTACCAATGGGCCAAGTGGTCAAACGGCATGTTTGGACGCACGCCAGACTACAAGAATGCGTCCTTGATGGCCTTTGCTTCGGCGACCAGTTTCCTGGCTCAGGGCACCAAGGGACAGGCCGACTTTGCCGACAACATGGTCAAGTTTTACGACTTTGCGCGCAAGAACGACAAGGTGCTGACCCACACGCTGGTCAATCCGACCTTCAACTTCCAGCAGGCTGCCTCAGGCAAATTCAGCAATCAGGTTGCACTGCAGGTGGTGGAAGAAAACGACGCGGGCATCATCGTCAACGGTGCTCGCCTTCTGGCAACCTTGGGCCCGCTGGCCGATGAGATCGAAGTTTTCCCATCGACCGTCCTGCGCGCCAGCGATGACAACGTGCCTTTCGCCTTTGCCTTTGCCATTCCGATCGCAACGCCGGGCCTGAAACTGATCTGCCGCGATACCTATGACCACGGCAAGTCGACTTTCGACGCGCCATTGTCCTCGCGCTTTGAGGAAATGGACGCGGTGGTAGTGTTTGAGAACGTCTTCGTCCCATGGGAGCGGATTTTCATGTACGGCCAGCCGGAGCTGTGCAATCAAGCCTTTGGCGCGACCAATGCCGTGGTGCACATGATGCATCAGGTGGCCTGCGGCAAGCTGGCAAAGTCGGAATTCCTAGTTGGCATCCTGTGCGCGATCGCCCAGGCCAGCGGACGCGACAAGGACCTGCACACCAAGGGCCTGATCGCTGAGGTTATGCAGATGACCGAGACGGTGCGGGCGCTGCTCTACTCCGCTGAGGCACAGGCCCATGAAGATGAGCACGGCAATTTCATTCCGCTGCGCGGTCCGTTGGAAACCTCGCGCAACCTCTATCCGCGCATGTATCCGCGGATGATCGAAATCCTGCAGCTGATCGGGTCATCGTCCTTGATGGCAACGCCGGCAGAAGCTGACTTTGCCAATGAGTTGGCCCCGGATATCGAACAATATTTCCAGCTCAGCTACATGGAATCTCGGGACCGGGTAAGCCTATTCCGGCTGGCCCATGATGTGGCGATTTCAGGTTTTGGCACCCGTCAGGCCCTGTATGAGCGCTTCTTCTTTGGGCCTCCAGCGCTGATGGCATCGGGCTATTTTGATCTCTATGACAAGCAGCCGCTGATTGGCCGGGTCGAAGACTTTCTCGGCCAAGAGTAAAACCGTGTATTGACGTCTTTCGATTGCGGGATTTGCGCTAAACTGTTGCGCTAAAACCCGTGTTCAACTTGGCGATGCCGCTTGAATTTGGTGCTTCAATAATGATTATTGAGCACCAGATTCAACGTTGATCCCTTTGGATTAGGAAAGCTGAGCGAATGTTCGAGTTGCGCGTCCCCTTTTTCAAACCTCTTTGGAGACGCATCCTGACCGTTGTTCTGTGCTTCGGCTGGGGCAGCTTTGAACTGTCCAACAATGCCGTCCTGTGGGCGATGGGGTTCTTTGCACTGGGCGTGCTGACGACCTATCAGTTCTTCTTTGCGTGGATCGAGCCAACTGACCCAAACGACCCAAGCGAGCCAACCGATAAGGCCTGATCAGTTTGCAGTGCGGTAGCCCATCGACCTGATGGCCTCACGCGCCGCTTGGGTGACCGCTGGCTCCGTGGGTTTCAACAGCTCGACACGATCGAACGTGTCTGGATTATCCATCACGGACGACCGCAATGCCTGACCAAACGCCATGCGCAACTGGGTGCCGATGTTGAACTTGCTGATCGCCGTATTGTGCGCCAGATCGATGCGCACCTGCGGCGGCACGCCGGAACCACCGTGAATCACCAGCGGCACGTCGGTCACGGCCTCGATGGCGGCAATGCGTTCGCGGTCCAGATCGGCATCGTGGTTCTGCTGCAGATGCACGTTGCCGACGGAAATCGCCATGGCGTCGACACCCGTTTGTTGGGCAAATTGTTCGGCTTCCTGCGGGTCAGTGCCCAACGAATTCTCGCCATTCGAGTACCCAACAAAACCGATTTCGCCTTCGCAGGAGACTCCGGCCGCATGGGCCATTTCGACAATCTGCGCCGTCATCTCGATATTTTCGGCGAGCGGCTTGCGCGAACCATCAAACATCACGGAGGTGAATCCGCTGTCGATAGCTTCGCGACACTCCTCCACCGTGTATCCGTGATCCAGATGCGCCACGACCGGCACGGTCGCCGCCTCGCCCAGGTGGCGGAACATGGCGCCCAGGACCGGTAACGGCGTATGGGCCCGACAGCCGGGGCCGGCCTGCAGAATGACCGGCGCGCCTTCCGCTTCTGCTGCCGCCACATAGGCGCGCGCATCTTCCCAGCCGAGCACGACCAGACCGCCCACCGCATAGCCGCCCTTCAGGGCCGGTTGCAGAACTTCCGCCAGAGTCGCCAGGGTCATTTGAATTTGGCGATCATGTCTTTGATGCCTGGAATCGTCTCGATCTGATAGGCGTGGCTCGGCTGGAAGAACTGCACCAGCGAGCGCTGGCTCAGACCGCCGAGTATAGTGAAATAGTACATTTCATAACCGGGCAGAACGCAGCAGGGATGGTAGCCGTTGTCGAGGCAGATCGTTGATCCATCGACGATGTGATAGGCGTCGCCGGGCTTGCCGTCCTCGCGCTGCAGCATCTGCACGCCGGAACCATGGTTGGGCCGGAAGCGGAAATTGTAGGTCTCGTCGTGGCGGGTTTCGTCCGGCAGACGATCGGTATCATGTTTGTGGGACGGAAAGCCCGACCAGCCGCCTTGACCGACAGTAAACAGTTCCGACACCAGCAGGCGCCCGACCTTGTCGTGTTGTTTTTGACCCAAAATGTGTTTGATCTTGCGGTGGGTCTTGGTGTCGTCAGAGCCATACTGCACCAGATCGAGTTCGTCGGAACGCACGGCAAACGGGTCCAGCACCTTGTCGTACTTCGCACCAGCAACAAAGATTTCGGCGGTGTCCGATACGCACTCCATATGGGCCTTGGCGCCGCTCGGTACATAAACACCTTCCGGTTCGCCGTCCCAGACATCGACCCCGCGGCCGCCGAGATCAGCGTAGTTTTCGCCTTCTACGCTGACATGAACAGTGCCGGTGGCCGGCACAATGCAGGTTTCATAGCCTGGCACCTGATAGTCAAAGGCCTGCCCGGCGGTTAGCTTGACGATGTTGAAATAGTTCAAGGGAACGGTGGAGTCACCGGCATCCACAATCGGCTTATTCTGGTTGTCAAAGGGTGCAATATGCATGGTCTTACCTCGGGTTCGCGGTCAGGCGCTCACCGGCATCGATGGGCCGGCGTGCTGAGACAGAAATTCTTCAAGTTGATCGGGTGTGGGCATGGCCGGCGCGCAGGCGACCTTGGACACCACTATCGCGGCGGACGCGGATCCGCGCAAAACGGCGTCTTTCAATGGCAGTCCCTGCGAGAGCCCGGCGAGAAACGTGCCCATAAAGGCATCGCCCGCACCGGTCGGCTTCAGTGCATCCACCCGGTAAATGCCGGTTTCCAGGCGGGTTTCACCGGCAAAGGTGATAGCACCCTTTTCGCCCATCTTGTAGACAACGATGGCGGCTGATTCTGCGGCCAGGCTTTGGGCCTTCTGCAGGCCTTTGCCTTTCGCCCCGGCCATGAAATCGAACTCTTCATCATTGCCGACAACGATGTCGCACAATGCCCCGGCGCGCGAATAGACTTCCGCCGCGACTTCAGCCGAAGGCCACGAATAGGGTCGATAATCGACATCGAAGATGATCGGCATATTCGCTGCCTTGGCTTTTTCGAAGGCATGAAAAGTGGCGGATCTCGACGGTTCGGCGGCGAGCACTGTGCCGGTGGTGACCAGCGCCCCATAGGGGCTGAAATCGATCGCGTCGATGTCGTCGACCGTCATCACGAAATCGGCTGCGCCATTGCGGTAGATCACGGATTGTGTGTTGTGTAGCCGGGTTTCAACGACGGCCAACGAGTTGCGGGCTTCACCGCCAACGCTGCGCACATGGGTGGCGTCGACGCCATAGTGGTTCAGTTGATTGATGCAGAACCGGCCGATGGCGTCATCCGAGACGCTGGTGACCAGGGCCGCCTTGCCGCCCTGCTTGGTCAAGCCCACAGCGATATTGGCGCTCGACCCACCCAGATGCGAGACAAATTGCGTTGCTTCTTCAGTGCGGGTGCCCGGCGGGTCGGCATAGAAGTCCATGCCAGCGCGTCCGATAATCAGGAACGGCTTGTCGTTTGAAAGCAGGTTGGACACCGTCAAACCCCTCGGCGCTGGCGCTTGCGGCCGTCCTCGACCTCGGCGTGAGCTGCATTGACCGAGTCCTTGTGGCTGACTTCCGGTGTGCCGACTTCCCACCAGGTGTGACCCTCGGCGGTCCAGCCATCATAGGGGTCGACCTGCATGGCAATCACATATGTCTTGTCGCTCGCCTGGGCCCGTTTGAAGGCTTCGGCCAGTTCGGCTGGGGATGCAACGGTTTCGCTGGTCGCGCCCATCGCTGCCGCATGGGCGGCAAAGTCGACCGCGAATGGTGATGGAATGGTTGGACAGTCGGCGATCAAATTGTTGAAGCTTTCGCTGCCCATGTTGTTCTGGAGCTTGTTGATCACCGCGAAGCCACCATTGTCGAGCACCAGGATGATCAGCTTCTTCTCGCTGAGCACCGACGAGTAGATGTCGGAATTCATCAGCAGGTAGGAACCGTCGCCGGTGAACACGACGGTGTCGCGGTCCGATTCTGATTCCATCTGGGCGATGCGGGCACCCCAGGCACCGGCAATCTCATAGCCCATGCAGGAGAAGCCAAACTCGACATCAACCGTACCGACGTCAAGGGTACGCCAGTTGGCGGTCACTTCCGCCGGCAGTCCACCGGCCGCAGCAACAACACGGTCGCGCTTGGCGACCAGATCGTTGACCACGCCAATCGCTTGAGCATAGGAATTGGGCCGGTTCCCTGGCTTGACGTTCTCAGCCACATAGGCATCCCACTTGACCCGCTCGGCCTGTGCCTTGCCGGTCCATGTGGTGTCACACTTGTAATCTGCCAAAGCCTCAATCAGAGCCAGCAAAGAGCGCTTCGCATCGCCGACAACTGGCAACGACAAATGCTTCATGGCATCGTGGCGCGCGGCATTGATGCCGATGATCTGAGCGTCCTTGGCAAAGGCCGTCCAGGAACCGGTCGTGAAGTCCTGAAGCCGCGAGCCGACGCTGATGATCACGTCCGCCTCTTCCGCAATCGCATTGGCGGAATTGGAACCGGTTACCCCAATGGGGCCGATATTCAAGGCATGGTCGGCCGTCAGGTTGGCACGTCCGGCAATGGTTTCGACAACCGGGATCTGGCACATCTCGGCCAATTGCGTGAGTTCTGCCACGGCCCGCGAATACTGCACACCACCGCCTGCGATGATCATCGGGCGTTTGGCCGATTTGATCAGAGCAATGGCATCGGCCAGTTCAGCCTCGTCGGCGGCCGGACGGCGGATGCGATGCACCTTCTTGTCGAAAAACTTCTCTGGATAGTCATAGGACCAGCCCTGCAGATCCTGCGGCAGGCCGAGGAAAGCCGGGCCACAATCGGCTGGGTCGAGCATGGTTGCCAGAGCTGCTGGCAGCGATTGAATGATCTGCGCCGGATGGGTTATGCGGTCCCAATAGCGGCTCACCGCTTTAAAGGCGTCGTTGAGGCCGAGGGCCGGATTGCCGAAATGCTCCAGTTGCTGCAGCACCGGATCCGGCAGGCGTGTCAGGAAAGTATCGCCGCAAAGCATCAGCATGGGCAGGCGGTTGGCGTGGGCCAGTGCTGCGGCGGTCAGCAGATTGGCCGTGCCTGGTCCGGCACTCGCGGTGCAGAACATGAAGCGTTGGCGCAGATGGTATTTTGCATAGCCGGCGGCGGCAAATCCCATGCTCTGCTCGTTCTGTCCGCGGTAGAGCGGNAATACATCCTGGTGATCATAAAGGGANTCACCCAGACAGGGCACGTTTCCGTGGCCGAAGATGCCGAAGCCGCCCCCGCAAATGCGTACTTCTTCTCCGTCGATTTCAATGAATTGATTGGCCAGGTAGCGCACGATCGCTTGCGCGGTCGTCAGTCGAATGGTCGCGTCGTTATTAGGCATGAGTTAGTCCGCAGAAAAGTTGAAACTCGGAAAGTTGAACTTCCCGATTGACGATTGGGGTTAAGGAAGGATATCAGTTTTGCAACCGGTTGCAATACCTTAACCCTTCGAAGGCTGAAAATGACACAAATTCACATTGGTATTGTTGGTGGCGGCTATATGGGCAAGGCGCATTCGGTGGCGATGGCCGCTGTCGGCGCCGTGTTCAACACTGGCTTGCGCCCCGTCCTGGAGATGATCTGCGCGACCACCGATGAGTCGTCAGAACGCTACCGCGCCGCCTATGGATTTAACCGCTGCACCAGCAATTGGCGCGAACTGGTGGAAGATCCCAAGGTCGAAGCCATCGTCATCGCGTCGCCCCAGTCGACGCACCGGGCGATCAGTGAAGCGGCTTTTGCGCTAGGCAAGCCGGTGTTTTGCGAAAAACCCCTCGGTGCGACGCTGGAGGACAGCAAGACGATGGTGGCTGCGGCGGAAGCGTCCGGTGTCGTCAACATGACCGGTTTCAACTACATCCGTACGCCAGCCAGCCAGTATGCCAGGCAGCTGATTGCCGATGGCGTCATCGGTGATGTCACCTGGTTTCGCGGCGAGCATACCGAAGACTTCTTTGCCGACCCGCAATCGCCCGCCACCTGGCGTTGCGAAGGCATGTCAAATGGCACGATGGGCGACCTGGCGCCGCATATGATCAACGCAGCTTTGGCCCTGATCGGACCGATCAACAGCCTGGTTGCGGAGGTGGAAACGGTTCACAAGGAGCGCCCTGGTGGCAAGGTCACCAATGACGATCACGCTCAGATGATGTGTCGGTTTGCCAATGGTGCCATGGGATCGATGTATTTCAGCCGCGTCGCGACCGGTCGCAAGATGGGTTATGCCTATGAAATTTCCGGCACAAAGGGCGCCATTCGCTTTGATCAGGAAGATCAAAATGCCCTTTGGCTCTACAAGATGGAAGGCCCAGAAGCCGAACGCGGATTCCGTAAAATTCTCACCGGACCGGCGCATCCAGACTACCAACCGTTTTGTCTTGGCCCGGGCCACGGAACCGGCTATCAGGACCAAATCATCATCGAAGCCAAGGACTTCCTGCAAGCCGTCGAAAGCGGAGAAAATGTCTGGCCGACATTCCGCGATGGCATGCTTGTCAACCAAATCGTCGCCGCAGCATTGGACTCGTCCAATGCCAAGCAGTGGGTGAATATCGAACCGCTTTCATAAAGGTCAACGACCATGACAATTCGCATTGGCAATGCTCCCTGTTCCTGGGGAGTGGAATTTGCAAACGACGAACGCAATCCGACCTGGCAGTCGGTGCTCGAACAGTGTGCCGGCGCCGGCTACAAAGGTATCGAGCTCGGTCCCGTCGGCTTCATGCCGGAAGATCCGGCTATTTTGAAAGATGCGCTGGCCCAGCACGATCTGGAACTGATCGGCGGTGTGGTCTTTCGTGCCTTTCATGACCCCCAGGCTTGGGACGATGTGATGGATGGTTCGGTGCGTACCTGTAAGGCACTGGTTGCCCATGGTGCAGAACATCTTGTGCTGATCGACAGCATTTCGCCGCGCCGTGCGCCAACAGCCGGTCGCGCCAATGAGGCTGAGCAGATGGATGCGGCCGAATGGAAGGCCTATGTCGAACGGATTCGCACGATCGCCAAAATGGGGGCTGAGGAATACGGCCTGACCGTCGGTATCCACGCCCATGCGGCTGGCTTCATGGACTTTGAGCCCGAACTTGAGCGACTGTTGGAAGAGGTCGATGAAAGCATCTTGAAAATCTGCTTCGATACTGGCCACCACTCTTATGCGGGATTCGATCCTGTCGCATTTATGAAGCGCCATATGGACCGCATCTCTTACATGCATTTCAAGGATATCGATCCAGCGGTCAAACAGCAGGTGATCGCCAACCGTACCGGTTTCTATGACGCCTGTGGCCAAGGTATCTTCTGCAATCTGGGCCAGGGCGATGTCGACTTCGACGCCGTGCGCCAGGTGCTGCTGGATGTGGGTTTTGAAGGCTGGTGCACGGTCGAGCAGGACTGTGACCCGACCTTGCCCGGCACACCGCTGGAAGACGCCCAGGCAAACCGCGAATATCTGGAATCAATTGGCTTTAACTAAGTCGGCTTCAATTAAGGACCAAGTTTATGGCTAAATTATCTTGGGGCATGATCGGTGGCGGCGAAGGCAGCCAGATTGGACCGGCTCACCGATTGGGTGCAGGTCTTGACGGTCTGTTTGAGTTTTCAGCTGGTGCATTGGACCACCGTCCGGACGAAGGCCGCCGTTATGGTCAATCTCTCGGTCTGGCGGCAGACCGTTCCTATGGCGACTGGCAGGAGATGCTGGCTGGTGAGTTGAAGCGCGATGACCGGATCGATCTGGTGACGGTCGCGACCCCCAATTCAACCCATTTTGAAATCACCAAAGCGTTTTTGGAAAACGGCTTCAATGTGCTTTGTGAAAAGCCGATGACAATGACCGTCGAGGAAGGCGAAGAGATTGTCCGCCTGGCCCAGTCAACCGGCAAAATCTGTGCGGTGAACTATGGTTATACCGGTTACTCTCTAGTCCGCCACATGCGGGCTATGGTGGCGCGTGGCGACATTGGCAAGGTGCGGCTGGTGAAGGCCGAATTTGCTCATGGCCATCACGCCGACGCCGAAGATGCCGATAACCCACGGGTCCGCTGGCGCTATGACCCGGCACAGGCCGGCGTATCGGCGCAATTTGCGGATTGCGGCATTCATGCCATGCACATGGCCAGTTTCGTTACCGGACAGGAAGTCACCAAACTGTCGGCAGACTGCGTTTCCTGCCTGCCCAGCCGGGTGCTGGAAGATGATGCCATGGTCAATTTCCGCATGGATGGCGGCGCCGTGGGCCGGCTGTGGACAAGCTCCATCGCGCTGGGTCGCCAACATGGCCTGACCATTCAGGTGTTCGGCGAAACCGGTGGTTTGCGCTGGTCGCAGGAGCAGCCGAACCAGCTTTATTACATGCCGTTGAACCAGCGCCTTCAGGTGATCGAACGCGGCGAGGGTAATTTGTCTCCGGAAGCCGATCGCACCAGCCGCGTCACTGTTGGCCATGCTGAAGGCATGCCGCTGGCCTTTGCCAATATCTATCAGGATTTGGCGGAGGCCATTCGGGCGCAAAAGGAAGCGCGTGACATGGACAAGGCCGCCGATCTTTATCCGCGTGCCGAGGACGGACTGCGCTCCATGGCGGCGGTTTTCGCGGTCGCCGAATCCGGCAAGAAGGACGGCGAATGGGTCGATGCCCGCCCGCCGATGTTTCGCTAGAACGGCACGCGTTTAGCGCGCCTGGCTGTGATATTCCGGGTTGGGCCGCATCTCTGTGGCGCTGGCCACCCGGTTGGTCATGTTGAAGAAGGCGGCGATGTTGCCAATGTCCCAGATGGCGCGATCGCTCCAGCCAGCATCGCGCAGAGCCTGCCGATCGGCTTCGACAATCATTTCCGGCTGACGGGTCAGCTTGTCGGCAAATTCCAGCATCGCCGCGTTGGCCGGTTCGAGCTCGGCCGCCCGCCAGTTCATCACCAGCACTTCGCCAAGTTGCGGATCGCCTGACAATTGCCGTACCGCCGCGCCGTGTGCGGTCAGGCAATAGAAGCATTTGTTGATCGACGAGACGACGACGGCGATCATTTCCCGCTGCAGTTTGGACAATTGCGAATCTGCCAGCATCAGCTCGTTATACATCTCAGTGAAGACGCGTAGCTTTTTTTCGTTGAATGCGTGGGCCTTCAGCACATTCGGCAACAGGCCAAGTTTTTCCTCGCAAAGCTCGAAATAGGCCCGCGTTTCGTCTGAAATGGGCATTTCCTGTTCGATTTTGAGCGCGGTGACGTCTTTTTCTTGCATATTTGCTTTCACTTTGTTTCCGTAACGACTCAGAGGGTATTAAAGGATCGTTCTAATGGCCAGCCAAACGGAAACCAATAAACTCCTCAAAGCAGCCGTGAACCTGCTGCCCAAGGCGGAACAGAAAGATGCCTTGCGGTTTGCCCAGCGCATATTTGGCGCCGCACTGGATGAAGATCTGCTCGAACAATCGCCGCAATGCCTGTCCGAAGTCATCGCTTCAGCCCGGGCGGCGCTCGACAAGGCACCGCGTGACGTGCTGGCGATTGATGCGCTGAGCGACGACAAGACCTTGGTGACAGTCACCATGTCGAACCGACCGTTTATCGTCGATTCGGTACTGGGTGAACTGAACAACCACCGGCTGGATGTGGAACTGGTCGCCCATCCCGTGACAGAAACCCAGCCGGGATTGATGACCTCGCTGGTGCTTGTGGTGTTGACCGGATCGCGCCCCGCCACCCGCAAAGCCATCAAGTCCGAATTGAAGAATGTGCTGCAACAGGTGCGTCTGGTCACCGACGACTGGCGTCCTATGCTGTTGCGGGTGGACGAGGAGATGGAAACCTTCCGGACCACGCCGCCACCCCTGCCCGCAGAACGCATTGCCGAGGCGGTTCAGTTTCTGCAGTGGCTGACCAATAACAATTTCACCTTCATGGGCCTGCGCGAATATTCCTATATCGGTAACCGCAAAAAGGGCGAGCTGAAGCCGGTGCCGGGCTCGGCGCTGGGCATTTTGCGGGATGATGATCTATCGGTGATGTCGCGCGGCGGGCAGCCCGTGCAACTGACTCAAGAAATTCGCGACTTCCTGTTTGGTGGCGACCCGATCATCATCACCAAGGCCAATATGCGTTCCATTGTGCACCGGCGCACGCATCTCGATTATGTCGGCATCAAGCGGTTTACCCGCGATGGCAAATTGGCGGGCGAATTGCGGATTGTCGGACTGTTCACGTCGACGGCCTATACACGCTCGGTCATGTCGATCCCAATCTTGCGCCACAAAGCCAATGCGGTGTTGGAATATTATCGTACCGATCCGTCGAGCCATTCCGGCAAGGCGATGATCAATATTTTGGAGACCTGGCCGCGCGATGCCATGTTCCAGTTGGACGAAAGCACATTGGCTGATTTCGTCAAGGTCGCTTCGCAGTTGGAGGAACGGCCGCGCATTCGGGCCCTGTCGCGGCTCGATAAATTCGATCGATTCGTGTCGATCATGGTCTATGTCCCGCGTGACCGATATGATTCCGACAACCGGGCACGTATCGGCGCCTATCTTGCAAAAGTCTATGACGGGCACTTGTCCGCCTTCTATCCGGTCTTTCTGGACAATGGCCTGGTGCGCATTCAGTTCATCATTGGCCGCGCCAAGGGCAAGACGCCGGTTGTCGCGCGCGCTGAACTGGAACGTCAGATCACGGCCATCACCCGCACCTGGTCGGATCGGCTGGTGGCGCTGTCGGAAGACGATATCGCGCAGGAATTCCCCCTGGCCTATCAGGAGCATGTGTCGCCAGAAGCGGCGCTGAGGGACATAGGACTGCTTAACCAGCTGGAAGACGAAAGCCAGATCGAGCTGGATTTCCATCGCCCGGATGGTGACGGCCGTATTGGCCTGAAACTGTTTCATCTCGGCTCGGCCATTCCCCTGTCACGGCGCGTGCCGATGTTGGAGAATATGGGGTTCCATGTGATCCAGGAGAGAACGTTCCGAATCGAATCGACCTCCGGAACTGCTTTCATCCACGACATGGTTTTGGAGAACGCACGGGCCGGCGACGTCGATCTTCGTTCCGCAGAACCCAAACTGAAAAGCGCGATCCATGCGATCTGGAGCGGTGAAAACGATAACGACAACTTTAACTCGCTTGTTCTGGTAGCCGGTCTGGATTGGCAAATGGCTGGCGTGATGCGGGCCTATGCGCGCTATCTGCGGCAGATCCGATCGCGCTTTACCGTGCATTCCATGGCACGCACGCTGGCCGCCCATGCAGCCATTTGCCAGGATCTGGCCTCCCTGTTTGCGGCACGTTTCGATCCCAAAACGAAGGGCCGCGATGCCGCTCAGGACGCTAAGCGCGATGACATTGTTCAGGCGTTGGAGCTGGTCAGTTCCAGTGACGATGATTCCATCCTGCGGGATTTTCTCAATGTGATCACCGCGACTCTGCGCACGAATTTCTATTCGCCGATCCTGGATGTGGAGGGGACGGATGCAGCGCCAACCCCAGTTCTGGCCTTCAAGATCGATCCGTCGGCGGTCAATATCATGCCGCAGCCGGTTCCCTATCGCGAGATCTTTGTCTCGTCGCCACGCGTCGAAGGCTTGCACCTGCGCTTTGGCCCGGTGGCCCGCGGCGGCTTGCGCTGGTCCGACCGTGCTCAGGACTACCGCACCGAGGTTCTGGGCCTGGTGAAGGCCCAACAGGTGAAGAATGCGGTGATTGTGCCGGTTGGTTCGAAAGGCGGATTTGTGCCGAAGAAGCTGCCGACCGGCGGCGATCGCAATGCCTGGTTTGAAGAAGGCCGCAACAGCTACAAGATCTTCATCTCGTCCCTGCTGTCGCTAACCGACAATCTGGTCAGCGGCAAGGTCGTGCCACCAGAGGCGATTGTCCGGCACGACGGGGACGATCCGTATTTTGTTGTGGCTGCGGACAAGGGCACTTCCACCTTCTCCGATACGGCCAACGCGATTTCGCAGGAACGCGATTTCTGGCTCGACGATGCATTCGCCTCGGGCGGCAGCGCAGGCTACGACCACAAGAAAATGGGCATCACCGCGCGCGGTGGTTGGGAAGCGGTGAAACGCCACTTCCGCGAGATGGACCGGGACATCCAGACTCAGCCGTTCACAACCGTTGGTGTCGGCGATATGTCGGGTGACGTCTATGGCAACGGCATGCTGCTGTCGAAGCAGACCAAGGTCATTGCCGCTTTTGACCATCGTGACATTTTCATCGATCCGGATCCCGATGTCGCCGTGTCCTACAAGGAGCGCAAGCGCCTGTTCGACGCAGGGCGGTCCAGTTGGCAGGACTATCAGGCAAAGCTGATTTCCAAGGGTGGCGGGGTCTATTCGCGCGGCGCCAAGAAGATCAACCTGTCCAAACAGGCGGCTGAAGCAATCGGCTTTACCCCTGGTGAACACACGCCGCAGGCGATCATGAATGCAATTCAGAAGGCACCGGGGGATCTGATGT
>JABSRX010000127.1 GCA_013214695.1 Rhizobiaceae bacterium
GCATGGCTGACCAGGATCAGGTTGCCAAAATCTTCCAGTTCCGACCCGGCATAGATGACCGTACCGCTCTGGCTGGCCTTCACCGGCGTGCCAACGGGCATGGAAATGTCGATCCCGTCATTGACGCCGGTTGCCGACCGCTGACCGAATTTGGAAATCACCCTGCCCTCGGCTGGCCAGCGGAAACTTGTGCTGCTGGCGGCTTGTGAGCTGTTCGTCGGCTTGGACGGCGCAATGCTGGCAACCGTCTGGTTGTCGACGGGCAAGACAGGCTTGACCCGCGTCGGCTTGACGGTTGGGGTCGGAATGCTGCCGGTTAGTGTGGTGTCGACCCCAGCAGCGTTCTTGATCGACGCCGTTGTGGTGCCATAGGACGGAATTTTCAGTTTCTGGCCAAGGCGAACGGTGTCCGATTCCATCGAATTGGCCGCGCGGATGGCGGCAACGGAGGCACCGGTGCGATAGGCAATGCCGGAAAGCGTATCGCCGGCCTTGACGATGTAAGCCCCATCGGCCGTCGCCAGTTTTTGTTCAGCTGTCGGCTGAATGTTCGGTGGCGTTGTTGGCAGCACATCGTTGACGCGCGCTGTCGGCACGGCAATGCGTCCCCGAACCTGCCCCTGGAAACCACGCGATGCGCGCGACGCATTGGTGATCGGGTCGCTGTCCGGTGCGGAAATCGGCGCCGTATTCGAATAATTGTAGGTTGGAATCAGTATCTTGCTGCCCGCTTCCACCGAATTGCCGTCGACGATGTTGTTGGCGCTCATGATCGCCGATACCGGCACACCATAACGGCGCGACAGATTGTAAAGCGTTTCGCCGGAGCGCACGGTCACCCAACTGCCCTTGGCAGAATCCCAACCAGCGGGCTGCTGCATCGGCTGAGGCGCAACGCGGGCGACAGAGGCGGTAGTCAGCTGATCCGCATTGGCCATGCGCAGCGCATCGTCCACTGTGCTGCGTGGCTGCAATACGATCGGCCCGTTTGGAACAGCGGGAGTTGGCGCCTGGACAGTGGGCGTTGCCTGAACCGGTGGCAAACTGTTGCGGCTCACTCCGGAGGAATAGACCGGCGCATTGGCGGCAGCCAACTCGGCGGCGGTCGGCGGTGGATTGACTGCGACACGTCCAGTGCGCGGATCACGCGGCACCACCCGGACCTGTGGTTGCTGTGAGTCAAATTCAGTTTCGAATGTGGACAGCCCTTGCGGTTGCCTTTCGATGATCCGGCTTTGGTTGCTGGTGCCATTCACCGAGGCCGTCGTCATCTGATCCAGTCGCATCACGTCGTTGCTGCAAGCCGCAGCGAGAGTGGCAAGAGCGATTAGAGATGTGGCTTTGGACAACGCGCTCAACCGGCGCGTGAGAATGTTGGTACGCATAACTCATCCACGGAATACTCAATACTGATCCGTGATTAAAACGCATCAACGTTAATCTGCGGTTAAGCTCACCAACCGGTTAATCGGCAGCTGTCAATTTTAGATGTTACAGGGCGGCCGCCAGGCCTTCTTCCAACTGACCAAAGTGCACGGGAAACAGATCGGCCCGGTCAAATCGGCTGCCAATCTTGGTCAGACGCACCACCATCTGCTCGCCTTGCGCCGGTCCGATGGCGGTGATCACAACACCACCGGACACCAATTGATCCAACAGATAGCGCGGCATGGTCTCAAATGCGGAATCGATGATGATGCGGTCATACAACCCCTGCCCCATCTGCCCGCCGCGACCATCGGCCTGGACGAATGTGGCGTTGGTCAAGCCCAGATGTTCCAGCCGATCCCGCGCTGCGCGGATCAGGCTGCGATACCGATCGACCGAATAGACCTTCTTGGCCTGACGAGCGAGCAAGGCCGTCAGATAGCCGGTTCCGGTACCGATCTCCAACACAGCGTGGTGGGAGTCCACTTTCAACGCATCCACCAGTCGAATGGTGATATCGGGCGACATCATGGTCTGCCCGCAATCAATCGGCAGTGATTGGTTTTTCCAGGCCTGCTCGAAATGTTGGACCGGCACAAACTGCTCGTGCGGGACCGATTCCACCATTCTCAGGAAGTCATGATCATCGATGCCAAACTCCCGCAACCGCAGGAACAGAGCCACAATCGCTTCCGGGAATGAATGGCTCGCATTGCTCATGGGCGCTATCCGTTGAGCTCCAGGCTGAGTTTGTCCATGAACCCATGATCCGTCATGTCCAGGCGGATTGGCGTGATGGCGATCTGATTGTTGATCAGGGCGTCGATATCGGTGCCAGGCTGATGGATCGGCGGTTCACCGATGAACTCGAGCCAATAATAGGGATTGCCGCGGCCGTCCGAGCGCTCACCAATACCCAGGCCGTGCTCGTACTTACCCTGCGTGACAATGGCATGGCCATTGACCTGCTCCGGCGGGCAATTCGGCAGGTTCACATTGATCAGCGTATCCTTGGGCAGATCGATTTTCAGCAGTTTTTTCAACAGGTCAGGCGCCAAGGCCCGGGACGTGTCCCAGGGAACATTGCGGGCATTGTCAAAATTGTAGGCCTGCGAAAGGGCAATCGACTTGATGCCCAGCAACGTGCCTTCGATCGCGCCGGCAACGGTGCCCGAATAGGTGACATAGTCGCCGATATTCTGCCCGGCATTGATGCCCGACAGCACCAGGTCAACCGGGCCGTCGACCAACTGGCGAATGCCCATGATGACGCAATCGGTGGGCGTACCCGATACGGCGAATTTCTGGTCGCCAACTTCGCGGGCCCGCAGGGGATGGTTCAGCGTCAAGGAATGGGCCAAACCGCTCTGATCGGTTTCCGGCGCGACGGTCCAAATGTCGTCGGACAAATGGCGGGCCACCTCTTCCAGAACCGCAAGGCCCGGGGCGTTTATGCCATCATCATTGGTCAGCAATATGCGCATTACAGGGGATCAATCCGGGTCACACCGCCCATATAGGAGCTCAAGGCCTGCGGCACGCGGATCGAACCGTCCGCGTTTTGATAGTTTTCCATCACCGCAATCAAAGCTCGGCCGACAGCGATGCCAGATCCGTTCAGCGTATGACAGAAACGGGTCTGCTTGTCCCCTTCGACACGGTAGCGGGCATTCATCCGCCTCGCCTGGAATTCACCGCAGACCGAACAGGAGGAAATTTCGCGGAAGGCATTCTGGCCCGGCAGCCAGACCTCAATATCGTAGGTCTTGTGCGCGCTGAACCCGAGGTCTCCCGTACATAATGTCACCACGCGATAGTGCAGACCCAACCGTTTCAACACCTCTTCAGCGCAGGACAACATGCGCTCATGTTCCTGCGTCGAACTCTCCGCATCAGTGATCGATACCAGCTCACATTTGGTGAACTGGTGCTGGCGCAGCATGCCGCGTGTATCACGACCGGCTGAACCGGCTTCGGCCCGGAAACACTGCGTCAGCGCCGTGTAGCGGCGGGGCAAATAATCTTCAGAAACAATGGCTTCACGGACAATATTGGTCAGCGGCGCTTCCGAGGTCGGGATCATCCAGCGCCCATCTGTGGTCTTGAACAGATCTTCCTCGAATTTCGGCAAATTGCCGACGCCATAAAGCACTTCCTCGCGCACCAGCACCGGCGGCGATACTTCCGCATAGCCATGCTCGGTCGTGTGCAGGTCAATCATGAACTGTCCGAGCGCTCTCTCGAGCCGTGCCAGACCGTTGTTCAGCAGGACAAACCGGCTGCCTGAGAGTTTCGAGGCGGTTTCAAAGTCCATCTGCCCGAGATTTTCGCCCAGTTCGTAATGTTCCTTGGGCTCAAAATCCATTTCCGGCTTTTCGCCGATCACCCGGACTTCGACATTGTCGTTCTCGTCGTCACCCACCGGCACATCGGGATAAGGCATGTTCGGCAAGACGCACAGCGCATCGTTCAGAGCGGCCGACAGCGCCCTTTCCTCATCCTCACCGCCCTGCAGGAAGGATTTCAGTTTGGCAACTTCAGCAATCGCGGCCTGTGCAGCGGCTTCATCGCCGGAGGCCTTGGCCTTGCCGATTTCCTTTGAAGCCCGGTTGCGCTCTTCCTGAGCTTCCTGAAGTTTGGCGATATGGGCGCGGCGCTTTTCATCCAGCGCGATCAGCGATTCGGCCTGCGGCTCAAGTCCGCGCAACGCCATTGCTTCATCAAAAGCTTTAGGATTTTCTCGTATCCATTTGATATCAAACATTTAGTCGACCAATTTCGTTTGCCAATCCACGCGCGATTCTGGCCAGCGGTCGTTAAGCAGCAGCAGCTTCCTGCTCAGCCCTCTTCCGCTCGATGAGTCGGGTGGCATAGATGGACAGTTCGTAGAGAAGCAAGGTCGGAACTGCAAGGCCGATTTGGCTTACCGGATCAGGTGGTGTCAGCACGGCAGCGGCGATGAAGGTCAGCACCACAGCGTATTTGCGCTTGGTCTTCAAACCAGCCTCGCTCACCAGCCCTGCCCGGGCCAGCAAAGATATGATCACCGGCATCTGGAACACCAGGCCAAAGGCAAAGATCAACGTCATGATCAGGCCGAGATATTCACTCACCTTGGGCAGCAATTCGATGGTTGTCGTCACGTCCGGACCGGTCAACTGCATCGACAGGAAGAAGGTCATCGCCAAGGGCATCACGACGAAGAACACCAATGAAGCGCCCATCAAGAACAGGATCGGCGTTGCCACGAGAAACGGCAGGAAGGCCTGACGCTCGTTTTTGTACAGACCTGGCGCCACAAACTTATAAATCTGCGCGGCGATCACCGGAAACGCCACAAACAAGGCGGTGAACAAGGCGATCTTCAACTGAGCAAAGAAATATTCCTGCGGCGCGGTGAAGATCAGCTTCAGGTTCTGGTCCTCACCTGCCGCCCTTTCATAAGGGATCACCAGGATCTGGAAAATCTGGTCGGCAAAAATGAACGCCACCACGAATACGATTGCCACCGCAATCAGCGCCTTCACCAGGCGCTGGCGCAATTCAATCAGATGCTCAACCAGTGGAGCTGCGCTTTCTTCGATATCACTCTCGCTCATGCGCTTGCTTTCTTAGCAGGCTTGCGCTTGGGCGCCGATGCCTTGGCGGTTGTTGGTTTCTTCGCAGCCGGTTTGGCAGCAGCCTTGGCGGCAGGCTTTTTGGCAGCTGCAGCTTTAGTAGCGGGCTTCTTGGTGGCCGCAGCTTTGACCGCCGGCTTCTTGGCTGGCGCCTTTTCCGATGTCTTGGCAGCGGCCTTTGCCGCAGGCTTCTTGGCCGCAGGTTTCTTTGCCGCCGCAGCTTTTTCAGTGGGTTTCTTCGCCGTCGCCGTCGCCGCCGCCGCTTTGGCGGTGGACTTGGCTGAAGGTTTCTTCGCAGAGGTCGATTTCGAAGCTGGCTTCGCAGCGGATTTGGCCGCAGCCTTTGCCTTGGCCTTTGCTTCGGGCTTGACAGGATTCGCTGTTAATTCAGAGACTTCGCCGGGAGGACCGCCAAATCCGGGCACTGCGTTCTTGCCGGAGCTTGGCGGCAATTTGGCTTTGGCTTCATCCGCAAGGCGTTGCTTTTCCAGTGCGGCTTCGACATCCACCTCGACAGGCGGATCTATGTCCGGCGCCTTGCTTTCATCAAACAGCTCTTCGGGATTGAAATCGGTCTTTTCCTCAACCGACTTCTTGACGCTGTCCAGATCGCTCTTCAGCGGATTGAGCTTGTCCTTGATCTGCTTGGTTGGATCCAGATTGCGCACCTGATTGATGCCGTCCTTGACGCCGTCCAGCTCTGCATCTTTCAGCGCATCGTCGAACTGACGCTGGAAGTCACCGGCCAGCATTCTGATCTTTTTGACGGCGCGACCAAAGGTGCGCAGCATGCCGGGCAGCTCTTTCGGGCCGACAAACAAGATGGCCACAACAGCCACCACCAGCATTTCCGTCCAGCCGATATCAAACAAGGCCAGGCTCCAAGCGTATTAAAGAGGGAATTCGACGCGCGCCGAGGAAAGCGAAATCAGCTGGTCTTGGTCTTCTCAGAAACAGCATCGACAACCTTGTCTTTGCCTTCTTCGATCTTTTCCGCGGTCTCTTCTTCGGTGTCGTTGAGGCCTTTTTTGAATGAATTGATGCCTTTGGCAACATCACCCATCAGATCGGAAATTTTGCCACGGCCAAAAAGCAACACGACAACCACTGCGATAATAACAATCTGCCAAATGCCGATTTGTCCCATAAGTTTAGCTCCTAATTGATCTCGATTGGTTGGTCGTCGAGATCGGGTATCTCTGTTTGGTTGCAACCTAACGAAAGCTTTGCTCCGCCGCAACACAACGATAGTGGTGCATGGGCGGTTTGCTTAATTGCTGACATGGATATGGGGCACATTTTCGACTTATCCAGCCGAAAATACGAAGGCCCCCTGTTTTTCGAAGGACAAACCCACGTCCTGCACGCCTTTCAACTGCTCTTGGGACAGTGTTCCGGCCTCCGTCAGCAAGGTAATTGGTTTGTCATAACCGGCGATTCCCACCTGCAGGTGCTCATGTTCACCGGAAAACTGCGACGACAGAACGCGCCCCCTGGCCTGCGAACCGTTGACGGCTGTGTCCACCTTCATCGCCCCGACCCGCACGGCAGCAATCACGGCGGCGCCATTGTCGAACCCCTCGCAGGCAATTTTGCCCATCGGGGTGTCCACGCAGTCCTCCGATACCCATCCTTCGAACAGGTTCAGTTCAGAAAAGAAGCCGGCAGCAAACAGGCTTTGCGGTTGGTAATACAGGTCCCGGCCGGTTCCGAGCTGCTCGAGCCGTCCGTCATGCAATAGCGCAATCTGATCGCCCATCCGCAAGGCTTCTTCCGGATCGTGGGTGACGATAACGGACGTGGCCAGCGTTTCGCGCAGGATGCCAAGTGTTTCATTGCGCATCATGTCGCGAAGCCGCGAATCCAACCCCGAAAAGGGCTCGTCCATCAACAAAACACCAGGACGTGGCGCCAGGGCACGGGCCAAGGCCACCCGTTGCTGCTCACCGCCCGACAAATTATGCGGCTGATCGTTTCCGCGATCGGCAAGCCCGACACGGCTCAACATCTTCATCGCCTGGGGTTTGCGCGCGTCGCGCGGCAAATGCCGCAGCCCAAACAGGACGTTGTCGATGATGCTGAGATGCGGGAACAACGCATAATCTTGAAAAACAAGGCCAATCCCGCGTTTTTCAGGTGGCACAAAGGTGTCGCCACCACACACCTGCCAACCATCCAGCAACACCCGCCCCGCGCTTTGCTGCATCATGCCGGCCGCGATCCGCAGCAGGCTGGTTTTGCCGGATCCGGACGGGCCCAGCAGACAGGTTACAGATCCAGACGGCGCCACCAGTGAAATGTCATCAATTATGGAGGCCCCATCGATCGCCAGGCTGACATTTTCGAACGTCAACTCACGCGGGATAGACACGCCAGCCGTATTGGGTTCGCCCCACCGCGCGGTCAGTTGCGCTTCAAGTGTTGCGGGTTCGGCATTGGTCATGACTTTAGCCCCATCAGGCGCCGACGCGGACACCATTTTCGACTGTATAGCTTGGGTCGTACATGGTGACCAGTTCTTCGGCCGCCGATGGATGAAGCGCCATGGTCTTGTCAAAATCGGCCTTTGTGGAGCCCATTTTCATTGCGATCGCCAAAATCTGCGCCATTTCTCCGGCATCTGGCCCCAGAACGTGGGCGCCGACAACCTTGTCGCTTTCGGCATCGACGATCAACTTCATCAGCATACGGCTGTCCCGGCCGGACAGGGTGTGTTTCATCGGTCGGAAATTGGCCCGGAACACGTTCAGCTTGGCAAATGCCTTGCCAGCCTCTTCTTCGGTCATGCCGACCGTGCCGATTTCAGGGTGAGAGAACACCGCCGTGGCAATCATTTCATGATCCGGCATCTGCGGCTCACCGCGGAACTCGGTGGCGACGAAACACATGGATTCATGGATCGCCACAGGCGTCAGTTGCACCCGATCAGTGACATCGCCAACGGCCCAGATATGCGGCACATTGGTGCGGGAATAGGCGTCAACCGGGATGAATCCCCGGTCATCCGTTTCAACACCTGCAGATTCGAGGCCAAGGCCTTCGGTCAATGGCAAGCGGCCGATGGCCAGCATCACCTGATCGGCGACCAATTCTTCGCCACCGGACAAAAGCACCCGCTTCTGCCCGTCACCGGCGGCTTCGATCTTCTGAAAATACTGCTCGGTAATGATGCGAATGCCGCGCTTTTCGTATTCCGCGTGCAGCAATTCACGCACATCATTGTCAAAGCCGCGCAGAATTTCATCACCGCGATAGACGATTGTCGTGTCAACGCTCAAGCCGTTGAATATGCCAGCAAATTCGACCGCGATATAGCCAGCGCCAGCGATGACAATGCTCTTCGGCAATTCATCCAAGTCAAACGCGTCGTCGGAAATGATCGCCAGTTCATGGCCTTCCAACGAGGTGTAGCGGTTGGGTGTGCCGCCAACAGCAATCAAAATGCGCTCGGCGGTGACGATGCGATCTTCGGCTTTCAGCCAGATTTCGTGGGGGCCACGCAGTTCAGCGCGTGAATCAAAGACGTCCACATTGTTGGAATTCAGCCCCTTTTTGTAGAGCCCTTCCAGACGTGTGATTTCAGCCTCTTTGTTGGCAACCAGCGTCTTCCAGTCAAACTGCACATCGCCGACCTGCCAACCGAAGCCGGCCGCATCTTCGAAATGTTCGTGGAATGTCGAGGCATAGACGTAGAGCTTTTTGGGCACGCACCCGCGGACAACGCAAGTACCACCATAGCGGCTTTCTTCCGCAACCCCTACCCGATTGCCGAGCGCCGCGGTCCGGTTGGCCGCGCGCACACCGCCAGATCCGCCACCGATGACGAATAGATCATAGTCATATGCCATGGAATCATCCCGTTAGTCGGCGATCCGACGGGATGTCGGTTCGCTCAGGCGATAGAAATAGGATCAGTTGTCGCCTTCGGCCAGTTTTTTCTGCGCGTTGGCTGCCAGATCACGGTTGATGCCGTTGGCCCAGATGCGTGCGGCCTTGCCCAATTCACGCGCCAGGATCGGCGTGGCGCTGAGGTATTTTTTGCCGGTTTCCGTGTTAAAAAAGGCGGTAATTTCAGCCAATTCCGCCTCGCTGAAAGTCGCAGCAAAGATGCGAGCCGCTTCCAGTTCAAGGTCACCACGCCGCGACGCCAAGGCAATGGCTTCCTCATCAACGACGATCGAAATCCTGTCTGCCTGGTCTGGATTATTAGCTGTCAGCTGGTTCTTCAGCTGCCCAGAAGCACGGATCAAGATGGTATCGAAGGAATCCGTTGCCCGTGTTGCACTAATTGCCTCGCGGGCCTTGGCGATATGAGAAGCCGGAAACTCCTGGGCAAGAGCTGGCAAAGACAGCAGCGATAGTGTGAGGGCCAGGGCACAGCGTGAGATGTTGGAAAACATTTGGGCGAAAGCTCCAGATTGTATTTGGTTCGAATATTGAGCGATCCGCAGGATCGATCAATCTGTTTTAGGTCTTGTCAGCGGCCTCGACAATGCGGGCGCCGTCTTTGTTGGTTATTATGGCGCGGCTGGCCAGCCCGGTAAACAAGCCATGTTCGACCACGCCGGGCACGCCGTTGAGCGCCACCGACACCGTCTTTGGATCGACAATGCGGCCAAAAGATGCATCGAGGATGTAGTGCCCGCCATCAGTGATGAACGGTGTGTCTCCGACCACCATGCGCAGATCCAACGGACCGGAAAGCCCCAGTTCTTCGGCAACACCTTCAATCATGATCTTGGTCGCCGCCAGCCCAAACGGATTGACCTCAATAGGCAAAGGAAAAGCGCCAAGCGGATTCACCAGTTTGCTCTCGTCGGCAATCACCAGCATGTCATCAGAAGCCGCAGCGACAATCTTCTCACGCAGCAAGGCCCCCCCGCCCCCTTTGATCAAAGACAGTGACGGATCGATCTCGTCGGCACCGTCAATGGTGAGATCAAGTTGCGGTGTGTCATCCAGGGTGGTCAGCGGAATGTTCAGTTCTTCGCAAAGCGCCCGTGTGCGCTCCGATGTTGGCACGCCGATGATCTGCAGACCCTCGGCTACTTTTTCACCCAGAACCCTGATGAAGGCTTCAGCCGTCGAGCCGGTACCGATGCCCAGCTTCATACCATCCTGGACAAACTCCAGGGCCGCCTGTCCGGCCAGTTTTTTCAATGCGTCACTCATGCACCGCCGGTATCATGTCAAACGAGTGTGCACCATAGCAATTTGATGTAATCCTGCCGAAAAATTCCAAACAGACGATTCTTTTCATGTCCGCATCTTCCAGACTGCTCATTTTTGACCTCGACGGCACATTGGTCGACAGCAATCGCGATCTCATACCAGCCCTCAACGCCGCCACATCAAGCGTGGACCTGGCGCCCATATCGCGCACAGATGTCGGCCATGTGGTTGGCCAAGGTGCGCTGAAGATGATCGAGAAAGCGTTTTCCTTTCATGGCCAAGAACTGGACGGTGGCGCCGGTGGCCCGCTGCACAAGGAACTACTGAAACTGTTTCTCGACTATTATGAGGCTCACATTGCCGATCACACCATCTTCTTTGACGGTGTGCTGAAGGCGCTCGACACGCTGCGGGATGACGGATGGCAGTTGGCCGTTTGCACCAACAAATACGAGCATTTGGCCCGCAAACTCTTGAACGAACTGGGCGAGACTGAACGTTTTGCGGTGATCACCGGGGGCGACACATTCGACTTCAAAAAGCCAGACCCACGCCATTTGACGGAAACGGCCAAAATGGCAGGCGTTGATCCCACAAACTGCATCATGGTGGGCGACAGCATTAACGACATCCTGCCGGCCCAGTCCGCCAACATTCCCGTCATCGCCGTCGACTTTGGCTACAGCGATGTCCCGGTTACACAGTTGAATCCAGACAGGGTCATTTCCCACTTTGATCAGTTGGTGGAAGTCGTCGAGGTGCTAAGCGACTAATTGCCAAGCCCACAAATACCATTGCGTCTTGAACAATGGGCCCGGCTGGCGATAGTTAAAGGCAAATTTGTCTGGAACCGCCCCTATGACCGACCAAGCCGCCCCGATTTCAAAACATGTCGATCTGTTTCCGCTGGGAGACGACGCAACCCCCTACCGCAAACTGACCGATCAATATGTCAGCACGATTGAGGTCGACGGCCAGACGTTTTTGAAAGTCGACCCCGAAGCCATTCGCCTGCTTGCGGAACAGGCTTTCGCCGATATCAACCATCTGCTGCGGCCGGGTCATCTGGCGCAGCTGGCGTCTATTCTGGATGACCCAGAGGCCACCCCCAACGATCGTTTTGTCGCTTTTGATCTGTTGAAGAACGCCAATATTGCGGCTGGTGGGGTTCTGCCCATGTGTCAGGATACCGGAACGGCCATTGTCATGGGCAAGCGTGGACGTTCGGTTCTGACCACCGGATCCGACGAGGATGCGCTGAGCCAGGGAGTGATGGACGCCTATTTCAAGAAGAACCTGCGCTACTCGCAACTGGCGCCGATTTCCATGTTCGAAGAAAAGAACACCAAGAACAATCTGCCGGCCCAGATCGATATCTATTCTGAAGGCGAAGATGCCTACAAGTTCCAGTTCATCGCCAAGGGTGGCGGGTCGGCCAACAAGACTTTCTTTTATCAGGGCACGCCGTCGCTTTTGACCCATGACCGGATGATTGATTTTCTCAAGGAGAAGATCCTGACACTCGGCACCGCCGCCTGCCCACCCTACCACCTGGCAATCGTCATCGGCGGCACCTCTGCCGAACAGAACCTGAAGACCGTCAAGCTGGCCTCAACCCGCTATCTCGATTCTCTTCCCCGCGAGGGATCCGAAGCAGGCCAAGCCTTCCGCGACGTGGCGATGGAAGAAGAAATCCACAAACTCACGCAGAATATGGGCGTTGGTGCACAGTTCGGGGGCAAGTATTTCTGCCACGACGTCCGGGTCATCCGACTGCCGCGCCATGGCGCCTCCCTGCCCATCGGCCTCGGCGTATCCTGTTCAGCCGACCGGCAAGCGCTCGGCAAAATCACCAAAGACGGTGTCTTCCTCGAGGCTTTGGAGACCGATCCGGCCAAGTATATTCCCGACATAGATGAATCTGAATTTTCCGGACAGGTTGTCGAAATCGACCTGCAGAAGCCAATGGCGGATATACTGGCTGAACTCTCGAAACATCCGGTTAAAACCCGCCTGTCGCTGACCGGCACCATCATTGTTGCCCGCGATCTGGCCCACGCCAAGATACGCGCTCTGCTGGAAGCCGGCGAAGACATGCCGGACTATATGAAAAACCATCCAGTCTATTATGCCGGTCCGGCAAAAACACCGGATGGCATGGCCTCCGGTTCCTTTGGCCCAACGACGGCGGGTCGCATGGATTCGTTCGTCGATCAGTTTCAGTCCTTCGGTGGTTCGATGGTGATGTTGGCCAAGGGCAATCGCTCACGTCAGGTTCGCGACGCCTGCAAGCAACATGGTGGTTTCTATCTCGGGTCCATCGGCGGCCCCGCTGCCCGTCTGGCCCAGGACTGCATCAAGAAGGTGGAAGTGCTGGAATATCCGGAACTGGGCATGGAAGCCGTCTGGAAAATCGAAGTTGAAAACTTCCCGGCCTTCATCGTTATCGACGACAAGGGCAACGACTTCTTCCAGGAACTGAATCTCGGCTAAAACTGACTAATATTTGTGCAAATCTTTTGAGCGCAAGATCGTTGACGAAAACGTCATCGAAAATTGTCAGTTTTCGCAGATTTATGGTGCACAAAATTAATTTTCCGACTTATAAAAGTTTGGGGCGACTCGCGTTCTCACCGAGCTAAAGGCTGAGGGGAAAGCGAGCAATTTTGCGACGGGACAAAATCGCCGGGAGATCTAAAGATATGAAATTGAAGTTAGTTGCCCTGAAAGGGGCGTTGATGGCATTGGCCGTCGCCGTTGGTGTGACGTTTGTGCCGGTGGAAACTGCCAAAGCCCAGGGCGCTCGTTGGTTTGATCCAATGGACCGCGTCTGGAAGACAGGACCGCGTCCGTCTCGAAACGGCTACGTTTCCAACAAGTCACCAATCCGCAAGCGCAAAGTGCGCTTCGACAAGAGCTATGCACCAGGCACAATCGTGGTGGATACCTCCGAGCGTCGTCTTTACTACGTGATGGAACGCGGCAAAGCGATGAAATACGGCATCGGCGTTGGCCGCGACGGCTTCACTTGGACAGGTAAGCACCGCATCACCCGTAAAGCTGAGTGGCCAGGCTGGACTCCTCCACAGTCGATGATCCGCCGCGTGAAACGCGAAACAGGTGTACAGCTGAAGAGCTACTATAAGGGCGGCCCTAACAACCCGCTCGGCGCGCGTGCCCTGTATATCGGCTCCACCATTTACCGCATCCACGGCACCAACCAGCCTTGGACAATCGGTCAGGCCATGTCTTCAGGCTGTATCCGCCTGGCAAATGACGATGTCACCGATCTGTACAAGCGCGTTAAAGTCGGTTCGCGGGTCATCGTTCGCCACTAACCGGCCTCGATATTCGACAATTTTGAAAGCACGCAGTGGCATCGCTGCGTGCTTTTTCTTTTGACAGGACGGTTCATCTCGGCCACCGGTAGGCAATGAGCAATTCCGCCGCCCCCTCCTCCGGCAAACTCAGCAGCAATACCCTCGGGGCGATATTCATGATGCTGTCGATGGCCGGTTTCGTCTTCAACGACACGTTGATGAAGCTGGTCGCTGGCGACCTGTCGCTGTTTCAGGCGATTCTGATCCGCGGCGTGTTTGCCTGCTTCTTCATGACACTGCTGTGCGCCTATATGGGTGTGTTCCGGGTCGAAGGCGGCGTCTTTGGCGTGTTGCGGCACCCGACGGTCCTGCTGCGCACGATTGGTGAAACGGGTGGTACCTATTTCTTTCTGTCGGCGCTGTTTGAAATGCCCATCGCCAATGTCACGGCGGTTCTGCAGATCCTGCCATTGACCATCACGCTGGCGGCGGCGCTGTTCCTCGGTGAAACCGTGGGCTGGCGGCGCTATGGCGCGATCATTGCCGGATTTCTGGGGGTGTTGCTGATTGTCAAACCGGGCACTGACGGGTTCAATTTTTTCGCCATCTATGCGCTAATCTCCACCGGGTTCATCACCATGCGCGATCTGGTTACCCGCAAGATGCCGGCCAATATTCCCTCTCTGCTGGTCAGTCTCGTCACCGCCATTGTCATCACCGCGATGGGCGCGGTCGGCAGCCTGTTTGAACCCTGGCAGGACGTGAATGGATCACAGATCCTGATCCTTCTGGGGGCAGCTGCAATTTTGATGGTTGGCTATATCTGCTCCATCCTGGCGATGCGCGATGGTGAAGTCAGCTTCGTCTCGCCCTTCCGCTATTCCATTTTGATCTGGGCTCTGGTGCTCGGTTTCTTTGTGTTCGGCGATGTGCCGGACATGTGGTCGATGATCGGCGCGGTGGTTATCGTGGCGTCCGGCCTGTTCACCTTCTACCGTGAGCGTTTGGCGGCCAGGAACTCCGACACTTCGTGAATTTCAGCATCGGCTTCAGCCCTCAGCCAGTCGCGGAACGTCGCCACATGCGGGCGGTCCATGCTGGCTGGTGGCGCAACAAAGTGGAAGCCAGCGCTGGCCTTCACATAAGTATCAAAGGGCGCCACAAGCCGGCCTGAGCGGATATCGCGCATGGCAAGCGACAGACGTCCCAGCACGATCCCTGCCCCATCGATTGCCGCATCCAATCCGTGATCTGCATGGTTGAAGCGCGGTCCCTTGCTACCGTCGATGTGATCGAGACCTTCCTTTTCCAACCAGGTGTTCCAGCCGACCACTTCCGTCATGAAACTGGTTGAATCATCATGCAGCAGGGTCACCTTTTCCATTTCGGCGCGGCCAAATGTGCCGCCGAAGCGCTCGATCAGGGCGGGACTGACCAGCGGCAGCGCCACCTCATCGAACAGTGGATCAACATGCAGCCCGGGATAGACCCCCTCGCCGAACCGCAGTGCCACGTCCACCTCATCAATATTGAAATCAACCAGTTTGAGATTGGCCGCAATGCGCAGTTCAATTTCGGGATGCGCGTCAACGAACTTATAGACCCGGGGTGCCAACCACTTGGCGGCAAAGGCCGGGCCGCTGGACACCACCAGCACATTGCTTTGATTGCTGCGCATCAACTGGCGCACCGCCCGTTGAAAGCTCTCAAAGCCGTCATGCACGCCGGGATAAAGCTGTTCGCCGGCCTCTGTCAGCTTTACCGCCCGATTGAGTCGCAGAAAAAGCGGTTGCTCAACATGATCCTCCAACTGGCGAATTTGGTAGCTCAACGCTGACGGCGTGACGAAAAGTTCCTCTGCCGCCTTCTGAAAGCTCATCAATCGCGCCGCCGCTTCAAAAGCACGCAGGGAATTCAGCGAAGGTAGTCGATAGGCCATAGTAGTTTTTCAGTTCAAATTTTTTGAACTGATGGACTTAAATTACGCGTTTGTCAAAGCCTGACCAGATCCTTAGTTTCCATAGCAACGGGCAACACGCCTTCCTCCAACAGGAAACGGAGACCAAAATGAGACAGACACAAGCCACTTTTCCTCATATTACCAATGAGATGATCGATGCAGGCCTGCGCCGTGCACGGGTTGAGCGCAGCAAGGCTGTCCTGTCCTTCATCGACAGCATTTTTGGCAACAAAGAGGACAAAGACCGTAAGTCGGTCGGCTAAAACAATAATTTTAACTCGAAACCAAACCCGCAATTCCAGAATCCCTGCAGCCTGCTACATCAGGGAAAAAAACGCCCAAACATCTGGAACTTGGGTGCACCGGGGCGTATCACTGAGACTCCTCCCCGCTCCGGTGCACCCGCAAATGGCCGAAACAACCTCCCCGACAAGAGTCGACCGCTCCGGTCGTACGCCCCCGCATTTGAGCACGCTTGTCCTTATGGCGGGTGTCGCGGTTGGTGCCATGAACATCCACCTGCCGATGCTGCCGGCCATCGCCGACGAATTCGGGGTATCCTCTGCCACCGCGCAATATGTTCTAACCCTGTTTCTGGCCGCGACAGCCTGCGCGCAGTTGTTTATTGGGCCGCTGGCTGATCGCTTCGGCCGCCGCCCGGTTTTGCTGACCACCAGCATGGTATTCGTTGGCGCCACATTGGTCAGCGTTTTCGCCACGTCCATCGAGATGCTGTTGTTGGGCAGTGTTCTGCAGGCCGCTTCGGCTGCCTGGGTGGCACTCAGCCGGGCCATCGTGCGCGACCTTTTTGATCGATCCAAAGCAGCGAGCATGATCGGCTACGTGACCATGGCCATGGCCGTCGTGCCGATGATCACCCCGT
>JABSRX010000013.1:0-13473 GCA_013214695.1 Rhizobiaceae bacterium
GACGTTCTGGCTGTTGAGGCCCAGATTGAGCACCGTATCCATCATGCCGGGCATTGAGACCGTGGCGCCGGAGCGGACCGACAGCAGCAGTGGAGTGGCACCTTTCCCAAAGGGACGCCCCATCTCGGTTTCCAACTGGCCAATCGCAGCCCGGACCTGGGCGTTGATCTGCGGATCGATCGTGTCTTCGCCACCGGCGATGTGGGCGCCCAGTTGCACGCTGAGCACAAAGCCCGGCGGCACCGGCAGGCCGGCATTGGCCATTTCCGCCAAATTCGCCCCCTTGGTGCCCATCACGTCCTTGTCGGGCGTCACTGGCGTATCGCCAAATCCAAAGGGAAACAGCACCGTTTCTGGCAAGTTCGTGTCGGTCATTCATCGACCCAGTTGAGGGCTCGTCGAGCGGTTCGCGTTATCCGGCGTCACGATAGGATTCAGCGGTCTGCAAGTCCACCGAGACCAATTGACTAACACCGCGCTCGGCCATGGTGACACCGAACAGGCGGTTCATCCGCGCCATGGTGATCGGGTTATGGGTGATGATCACAAAACGTGTGTCCGTTTCTTCACTCATCTGATCCATCAGGTTGCAGAAGCGTTCGACATTGTGGTCGTCCAGCGGCGCGTCGACCTCGTCGAGCACGCAGATCGGCGCCGGGTTGGTCAGGAACACCGCAAAGATCAGCGCCATCGCCGTCAGTGCCTGCTCACCACCGGACAGCAGGGTCATGGTCTGCGGCTTCTTGCCGGGCGGACGGGCGAGAATTTCCAGACCGGCTTCCAGCGGATCATCGGACTCCACCAGTTGCAGCTCTGCGGTACCGCCGCCGAACAGGTGGGTGAACAGTTTCTGGAACTGGGCGTTGACCTCATCAAAGGCGGTCAGCAAACGCTCACGGCCCTCCTTGTTGAGGCTTTGAATGCCGTTGCGCAGCTGGCGGATCGCTTCGATCAGATCGTCGCGTTCGCTGACCAGCGTATCACGCTGTTCGAGCACTTCGTTCTGCTCTTCTTCAGCCCGCAAGTTGACCGCACCGAGGCGCTCGCGTTCGCTCTTCAGCCGCTCCAGCTTGCGCTCCATGGCCTCGGGTTCCGGCAGTTTGTCCTCGTCATCGACGCCGGTCTGTTTGAGCGCCATATGCGGCTCGCATTCCAGATCTTCGCGGATCCGGGCTTCGACTTCCGAGCGGCGCTCCTGGGCGGCGGCGACCCGTTCCTCGGCCCGGGCGCTGACCTGCTTGGCGTCAGACAGAGCCGACAGCGCATCATTGGCGACCTTGTCGGCATCACGCTGATCGTTTTCCATTGTGGCCAGGGCGTCGGCTGCAAATTTGCGCTTTTCTTCAGCCTCGGAAATCTGCGCATCCAGTTCACGGCGCTTGACCGCGATCATATCCGGGGCGTCCTCGACCTCCTGCTGCTGCGCCTTGGCCTGGGTGAGGCGTTCGCGCAGGGTCTTGATCTGGCGATCGGCATTCTGCGCCCGTTCATTCCAGGCCTTGCGCTCGCGCTCAATGGCGCCAATGCGTTCGACGCGCATGGCGTTTTCACGGGCCAGACCGTCGTGCTCCACGCGGATCTGCGACAGGGCGGCACGGTGGTTGGTCATCGTATTGTTGGCGACATTGACCTGGCTTTCCAGGGTTTCCATGCCGGGCAAGGTTGCCTGTGTGGCCTGGGCTTCGGTGATCACTGCCACCGCCTCTTCCAGGCTGGAATTCAACCGCAGTTTCGCTTCTTCCAAAGCCGAACGGCGGTTCGATAATTCACTGACCGAGCGCTCGGCTTGCGACAGATCCTTGCGCGCCGTGCCAAGACGGTTCTGCAGGTCACGCAGGGTCTCGCGGCTGCCACGCTCGGCATCACGCGCGGTGACGGCGGTTGTTTTGGCGGTCTCAAATTCTGCCTCGACCTGACGCAACTGCTTGGTGGCTTCGACAATGGCGGCGTCAAGTTCGGCCAGACGGTTCTTCTGCTCCAGCTTCAATGCGGCCGCGGTGGGTGCCTCTGCGCTGGCGCGGAACCCGTCCCAGCGCCACAGGTCGCCATCCTTGGTGACCAATCTCTGACCCGGCTGCAACTGGCCGGACAGGGCTTCGCCCTGCTCCGCTGTGACAACACCGATCTGCGCCAGACGGCGGGCCAGTTCCTGTGGTGCGTTGACATGATCGGCAAGGCTGGCAACGCCGGCCGGCAGCGGCGCATCGCCGGAACCGGAGACCAGCCCCCAATGGGCGGGAGCCGATTTGTCCAACGGCATTTCCAGGTCTTCACCCAGCGCCGCGCCAAGGGCTTTTTCAAAGCCGGCTTCGGCGCGGATATTGTCGAGTACCGCTGGAAACAGATCCATGCCTCCGGAATTCAACACTTTGGCAAGGGTGCGCGCCTCGGTTTCGATCTCGCTGATGCGGGCCTGCGACTGGGATACTGGCTGGCGGGCGGCCTGTTCGGCCTCGCGCGCTGCTTCGGCATCCTGCTCAGCCTGCAGCGCCGCCGCTTCGGCGGCCGCTACAGCGGCTTCGAGGTCGGTGACCAACTGGGTCTTTTCCTGGATATCCGTGACTTCGCTGATCTTGCGGGCCAGATCGGACAGCTCGCTTTCAACGCTCGCCACCTGGCCTTCCAGCCGGGTCTTGCGCTCGCCACCCTCGCGCAGGGTGCGCTCGATCTGGTTGGTCTGGGCGCGGATCGACGCCAGTTCCTGAGTCAGGCCGTTGAGCACTTTTTCGCTCTCGGCCAGTTCCACAGTCGCGGCTTCCAGCTTGGTTTTGATTTCAGCTTCGCGGGCCTCACGACCCTCGGTTTCGGAAGTCAGCTGTTTTTCTTCGCGGTCGAGATGGGCAACGATGTCGCTGTTTTCCGCGATCATCTGCTCTTCGCGGGCAATATCGGCTTCCAGCTGGGCAGCGCGTGACTGCATTTCCCGCTTGCGGCGTTCAATGCGCTTGGCCTCTTCGTCGAGCTGGTTGCGGGCAATCATCACCCGCTGCAAGGCGGCTGCGGCCTTCACCTCGGCGTCGCGCAATTGCGGCAGTTTCGATGCGATGATCGCCTGTGCTTTCGCCGCGTCGGTCTGTACCAATTGGGTCTCACCGACATTCATCGTCGCCTGGGTCAGCGCGGTCTGCGCCTCCGAAAGGGCGTTCTTCGCCGCTGCCCAGCGCAGATGCAGAATGGTGGCTTCGGTCTTGCGGATATCACCGGCAATATTGCGATAGCGGTTGGCCTGCCGCGCCTGGCGCTTGAGGCTTTCCAGCTGGGTTTCCAACTGCCCGATGACGTCGTCGAGGCGTTCCAGATTGGTTTCCGCGGCCCGCAGCCGCAATTCCGCCTCGTGGCGACGCGAATGCAAGCCGGAGATCCCCGCCGCCTCTTCCAGCAGGGCCCGCCGCGCCTGGGGCTTTGCAGAAATCAATTCGCCGATACGGCCCTGCCCGATCATCGAGGGGGATCGCGCACCGGTCGATACATCGGCAAACAGCAGTTGCACGTCCTTGGCACGCACATCCTTGCCATTGATGCGGTACACCGACCCGGCCTCGCGCTCGATGCGGCGGGATACCTGCAGTTCGTCGGCATCGTTGAAGGCCGCTGGGGCTTCGCGGTCGGCATTGTCGAGAAACAGCGCTACTTCCGCCATATTGCGGGACGGACGGGCACCGGAACCGGAGAAAATCACGTCATCCATCGAGGAGGCGCGCATGTTCTTGTATGAGTTTTCACCCATCACCCAGCGCAGCGCTTCAACAAGATTGGACTTGCCGCAGCCATTCGGCCCCACGACACCGGTCAGGCCCTTTTCAATGACGAACTCGGTCGGTTCGACAAAGGATTTAAAGCCCAAAAGGCGCAGTTTGTTGAATTCCATGGTGCGACCCAAAACGATTTCTAATCAAGGCCGCCGCCCAGATGCCATGGCACCCAAGCAGCTCCTTGGTGGTCGCTTATATCATTACAAAGCGGCTTCAACGGCTTTCGTGATCGAATCAATCGATGAATCCCCAAGTTTCTCGCTGTTGACGAAGACGGTTGGGGTTGATCGCACGCCAAATTCCTGCACCGCCTTGTTGCGGCCCTGGATGATCTGGGTCAGCAGTTCCTGATTGCCAAGACAGGCCTTGAAATCGGCCTCTGTCATGCCCGAAAGCTTTGAAATCCGGAGCAATTCCGGAACCGGGTTGCCCTGGCCAGCCCACGTACCCTGGGTCGCGAACAATGCGTCAATCATTGGGTAATAGGCATTGTTCGGGGCGCATTTGGCCAACATGAAGGCTGCTTCACCGCGGCGGTCGCCGTCAAACGGGAATGGGCGCAGGATATACTTCACCTTGCCGGTATCGATGTATTTTTCCTTGATCGTTGGCAGAACTCTTTCATGGAACGTCTTGCAGTGTGGGCAGGTCATCGAGGCATATTCGATGATCGTCACCTTGGCATTGACGTCGCCCATGACCTCATCCTTGAGGGTGATGCCATCAAACAGACCATTGACTGTCTGGGCATCGGCGTTGAGTGCCAAAAGCGGTGTCAGCATCAAGGCGCTGGAGAGAGCGAGAAACTGTCTGCGGTTGGGCGTGGTCATAAATCGTTTTCCTTGGCTTACAAGCGACACTGTCGGCGCGAANTCTGCCCATAAGCTATGGCTTTTTCGCAGCAAATTCCAGCCGACATTCCGCTTGGTGCTTCATTTCTGCATTACAATAAATTTAGTCCGATGAACCCTCGCTGAACACGCCTTTACCCAGCTTTTTCAGCGCCTTCTTGAGGTTTTCATCTTCGATGCCGTCGACCATGGCCTCCAGCCTGTCGGCTTTGGCTTGCGCTAATTCGCCGCGTTGGCTACCTGCGCCGCCCTCGCCGCCGCCCTCGCCGCCGCCGCCGCCGCGAGGCATGCGGGCTTTGCGGCGCTGTGGCATGGTCTGCAGCGGTTTCTGCACCAGCTTGAGCTTGCTGACGGCGGTGAAGCCGAAATAATCGTTGACGCTGGCCAATACCTCGGTGCTGTCATGCTGCATGAACAGGGCATGCCCGCCATCACAGGCAACGACCAAGGTGGCCGGTTCAAACGGGTCTTCGTCGTCAGACCGACGGGGCCAATTCAGCTTTTCAGGGCGCGACAGGGCGGCATGGCGCTCGCCGACGATTTCTTCCCATGAAGCAATCAGGTCCATGGTCATGCCGGCGCGCCGTTCGATCACCGGATCCAGCAGTTTCGACACCAGGTCGGAAACCGGCTGTGCACCGCGTCGGTTTGTCCATTGATTTTTACCCTTGCCCGACAAATTGTGGCCTCCATGGAACCAATGGATCGGAAATTGCTGAACTGGTACGACCGCCACGCCCGGACCCTGCCCTGGCGCGTCAGCCCGCAGGACGGCATGAACGGCGTCGTGCCCAATCCCTATCACGTGTGGCTGTCGGAAGTCATGCTGCAACAGACAACTGTTGCCACTGTTGGCGCCTATTTTCAAAAATTTGTCCACAAGTGGCCACGGGTGGAAGACCTGGCGGCCAGCGACACCGAAGAGGTGATGAAGGCCTGGGCCGGGCTTGGCTATTACTCGCGGGCCCGCAACCTGAAAGCCTGCGCCGAGATGGTTGCCGCTGATTATGGTGGGAAGTTTCCGCAGACGGCGGCGGAATTGCAGAAACTGCCGGGCATCGGGCCGTATACGGCAGCGGCGATTTCGGCCATCGCCTTTGGACAGGCAGAACCGGTGGTTGACGGCAATATCGAGCGGGTCAGCACCCGCTATACCGCCAATGCAACGCCCCTGCCCGCCGTCAAGGAAGACTGCCGTGCCTTTATGGCCCAAGTGACGCCGCAGGATCGGCCCGGCGACTTTGTTCAGGCGATGATGGATCTGGGTGCCACCATCTGCACGCCGCGCAATCCGGCCTGTGCCCTGTGTCCGATCAGCGAAGGCTGCGCGGCGAGGGCCGCCAATGCGGCAACCGACTACCCGGTCAAGGCGCCGAAGAAAAAGAAGCCCACGCGGGTGGGTGCCGCTTATGTGTTGCAGCGTGCCGATGGTGCGATCTGGCTGACCAAGCGCCCGGATTCCGGCCTGTTGGGGGGCATGTCGGTGGTGCCGACCACCGGATGGACCTCGCGCCAGGATGGTGAGACCTCGGTGAGCGCAGCACCTATTGAAGAAGACTGGAAGAATTGCGGCACGGTGCGCCACACCTTCACGCACTTTCATCTGGAACTGCAGATCTGGTTTGCCGCCGCCGCTACGATGACCACGCTTGTTCCCGGAACCGGATGGTGGTCGGCCGCTGACGATATTCCTGGCGAAGCGCTGCCAACTGTCATGAAAAAAGCTATAAGTGCCGCCATAAGCGATGCTTTTAAGGAGAGACCATGACCCGGATCGACCATATCGTTTTTGATGTCGGCAAAGTGCTAGTTCACTGGGACCCGCATTTGGTCTATCTGGACCTCATTCCGGACGCGGACGAGCGCAGCCATTTTCTCACCCATATCTGTTCGCCCGACTGGAACCTGGAACAGGACCGGGGCCGGGACTGGACCGAAGCCGAAGAGCTGCTGATCGCCGAGCATCCTGAAAAAGAGGCATGGATCCGCGCTTTCAGCGCCGACTGGGTCAAGTCGGTGCCACATGCCTATGAGGATATTGTTGGCGTCTACGAGGGGCTTATCGAGGCCGGGCGTGACGTGACCCTGCTGACCAATTTCAACCAGCACAAATTTCTGATTGCCAAAGACAAGTTCACGTTCCTGAAGAAGGCGCGCGGTGAGACGGTCTCAGGCGAGGTTCAACTGGTGAAACCGGAAGCGGCCATCTACAGCCATCACCATGACAGCCATGGGCTGGAGCCGGGCAAGACGCTGTTCATCGACGACAGCATCGCCAATGTCGAAGCGGCCCGCCAGGCTGGCTGGCAGGCCATTCACTTTGCCGGTGTCGAAGGCGCGACCAAGCTGACCGCCGCTCTCCAGCAACACGGAATCGAAGTTTAGAGAATTTGCGCTAGGCCGCGTTGCCCAATTGGGCGCGATATTGTTTGCGCAATTCGTCGATCGACTGGAAACCATCGCCCTTGTCGATATGCCAGAAGGTCCAGCCGTTGCAGGCGTCCAGCCCCTGCACTTTCGCACCCATGCGATGAATGGAGGCGCTTTCACCGTTCCATTCAAGCGATCCGTCGATGCGGATTTTGGCCTGCCAGCGCTTCTTGCTGTCCTGCAGCACGTCGCCGACATTCAGCAGGCCGGTTTCGATGATGGCGCCGAAAGGCACGCGCGGTTCGGCCCGTTTGCCGGTGGTGACAACCAGTTCAGCGCGTTTGGCCGGAACCACCGCATCAATGCGGGCGGAGGCAGCGTCGATATAGTCCTGCTCGCGCTCGATGCCGACAAAATTGCGGCCCAGGCGCTTTGCAACAGCGCCGGTCGTGCCGGTGCCGAAGAACGGGTCGAGCACCACATCGCCGGGCTTGGTTGATGACATCAGCACCCGGTGCAGCAAGGCTTCCGGCTTCTGTGTCGGATGCACCTTCTTGCCGTCCTTGCCCTTCAGACGCTCGCCGCCATTGCAGATCGGGAAGACCCAGTCGGAGCGCATCTGCACGTCGTCATTGGCCATTTTCATGGCGTCGTAGTTGAAGGTATAGCCCTTGGCGTTTTGATCGCGCGACGCCCAGATCATGGTTTCATGGGCGTTGGTGAAACGACGGCCGCGGAAATTCGGCATCGGATTGGTCTTGCGCCAGACAATGTCGTTGAGGATCCAGAACTGCATATCCTGCAGGATCGTGCCGACGCGGAAAATATTGTGATAGGAACCGATGACCCAGATCGTGCCGGTCGGTTTCAGGACCCGACGCACGGCCAGCAGCCAGGCACGGGTGAAATCATCATAGGCGCGGAACGTGTCGAACTGATCCCAGTGATCGTCGCAGGCATCGACCTTGGATTGATCGGGGCGGGACAGATCACCACCCAGCTGCAGATTGTAGGGCGGATCGGCAAAGACAACGTCGACCGAATTGGAAGGCAGGGCCTCCAGCGCTGCCACGCAATCCCCCTTAATGATGGAATTCATCCAGGCGCCATCGTCGGCAGACTTGGATCTTTTGGCAGATTTTGTGGAAGACCGAGCAAGGTCGGCGGCTTTGAAAACTCGCATAGTTCACCTGAACGCAAAACAAATTAGGCTTCACGTAAAGTTACCCAGCAAGGTGAATATTTACTTAAGCATCCGCACAATCAGGCTATAGAGGGCGCGACCGAACCTTAAATCATTGGAGCGCCTGGCGATGGCCGCTTGCGAACTCATAATCTTTGACTGTGATGGCACCATCATGGACACCGAAATGCTGGCTTCCGAATGTGAAGTCGAAGCCTTGGCGGAGTACGGTTCGACAATGACCGCCAAGGAGTTTGCCCTGCGTTTTGCCGGCACTTCGTCAGAGCATGTGAAGCAGGTAATTGAAGAAGAACTGGGGCGCAGCCTGCCCGACGATCACGTCAAAACGGTCAAAGCCAAGATGCGTGAAAAACTGTGGCGCGAAGCCAAACCGATGCCCGGCATTCACGAATTGCTCGATCGGCTCGATCAGCCGCGCTGTGTCTGCTCCAACGCCGACATGGAAAAGTTGAAGGTGGAAATGACCCGCGGCGAATTGTGGGATCGTTTCCGTCCCTATGTGTTTTCCGCCCATGACCTGGAGAGCAAAAAGCGCAAACCGGAACCCGACATCTTCCTGCATGCCGCAAAAGAGTTTGAGGTTGATCCGAAGAACTGCGTCGTGGTTGAGGATTCAGTGCCCGGCATCCAGGGCGGCAAGGCGGCTGGCATGCGGGTGATTGGCTTTACCGGCGGTTCCCACACCTATCCAGGTCATGCCGACGCGTTGACCGATGCAGGCGCTGAAACGGTGGTGCGGCGCCTGGCCGATATTCCGGCCATAATCGAGGCCTTCGCCCTGTGGGACGGCATCGACGCCTAGGCCGCCAAAACCACCTTAGGTACAGGCTTCGGCGCTGGACTTCGCATTCGGGGTTTCGTCAAAGCCCAGATAGACCCGCACATTGGTCGCGGTGGGCGCTGGGATGACGATCTTCTCGTCGACAAATTCAAACCGCCCATTGCTCGCGCCCTGAGCGACGGAAGCCTGGGTCTGATGCAGTTCGAAATGCCGTGAGCAACCGCCCTGTTGAACCGCCACGCGGATTGGCATCTTGACGGTGCCCGGGCCACCGGCTGGCCCAGTGATGACACGGCCCAGCGCGCCAACCTTGATTTCCAGGTTCTGGCCAACATAGGCGCATTCACGCGCAACTTTGGTCAGCGTCGCCTGATAGCGCAGATTGTCATCCTTGGTGCGGTCCTTGCCCTTGTAGAAACGAATGGACTCAGTCCCGGCACGAATGCGCACCGCCGGGCAGTAATCGGTCAGTTCGTTTCTGACATTCTTCAGGCTGGAACGGGCATTTGGGTTGGTGCCAGGAACGGGTTCCCCCGATAGACCTGCCACCTGTGTGTTTTCTTCTTTTTTCTTCGGAAGGACGCCGGAGAACACGCCATCCACACCGGACGTCTGGCAGGCGGCCAGGAATGCCAGCCCGGTCAGCGAACAGATGGTTTTCACAGAAGTCTTGGTCAGAATTGGCACGATCAACTAGGCCCCGTTGGAATTACTTCGTTACTGCGCCTACCGCTATAGCAGGCGAAAATTTGATTGGCGAGACCCTCACTTTCTTTGTCGCTTTTGGGTTGGTTTTCAATGCACCATCCCTTAGGTTCCCGCTGTTCTTGCCCAAAAAGCGCATCAGATCAGAAAACGCACTTCCATGAATTACATCAGCACTCGAGGTAACGCCCCTAAACTCGGTTTTTGCGACGCTGTCCTGACGGGCCTGGCGCGCGACGGTGGACTGTATGTGCCGGAAACCTGGCCAAATTTTGATGCCGACACCCTGCGCGAACTGAGTGGCAAATCCTACTGCGAAGTCGCCAAATTCGTGCTGCAACCTTATCTCGGCGACGAAATCTCTGCCGAAGATTTTTCAGACATGGTTGACGAGGCCTATGACAGCTTCGCCCATCCTGCCGTGGCGCCGCTGGTGCAGACCGGATCGAACGAATTCATCCAGGAACTGTTTCATGGCCCCACCATGGCGTTCAAGGACGTCGCCATGCAATTGCTGGCCCGTGTCGTGGACCGTATTCTGGCCGACCGTGGGTCGCGCCTGACAATCGTTGGAGCGACATCAGGCGATACCGGCGGCGCGGCAATCGAAGCGTTCAGAGGCCGCGAAAACTCCGACATCTTCATCCTGTTTCCAGATGGCAAAGTCTCCGACGTTCAGCGCTGGCAGATGACCGGTGTTGCCGACGCCAATGTGCACGCCCTGTCGATCCAGGGCAATTTCGATGATTGCCAGGCCCTGGTGAAGGCGATGTTCAACCATCACGCGTTTCGCGATGCGCACAGTCTGTCGGGGGTCAATTCGATCAACTGGGGCCGCATCATGGCTCAGATCGTCTATTATTTCACCGCGGGCCTGGCGCTCAGCGCGCCGGACCGCGCGGTTTCCTTCACTGTTCCGACCGGTAATTTCGGTGACATCTTCGCCGGCTATTGTGCCAAGCAGATGGGTTTGCCGATCGATCAGCTGATCATCGCGACCAACGCCAACGACATTCTGGCCCGCACATTGGAAAGCGGTCGTTATGAAACTGCCGGCGTCCACGCCACCACCTCGCCGAGCATGGACATCCAGGTGTCTTCGAATTTCGAGCGCCTGCTATTTGAATCCTCCAACCGCGACGCTGCCTATATTCAGCAATCAATGTCGTCGCTGTCGCAATCCGGCGCGTTTTCGCTGGGCGACAAGGTGTGGCAGGAAATCAGCCAGGACTTCGACGCCGGGCGCGCCAGCAACCCGGTGGTTGATGCCACAATCCAGTCGGTGCTCGACGAAAGCGGCTACCTTCTGGACCCTCATACCGCTGTTGGTGTTGCCGTTGCGCGGGAGTTGGGCAAGGGCTCGGCACCGATGGTTGTGCTGTCGACAGCCCACCCGGCCAAGTTCCCCGACGCGGTTGAAGCGGCCAGTGGCATTCGCCCTGCCCTGCCGGCGCGAAACAAAGGCTTGATGGATGGCGAAGAACACTTCACATTGTTAGCCAATGATCTGGAGGCGGTGGAGCGCTATATTTCAGAGAATACGCGGGCAAAGGGCTGATCCGCGGGACAACACGGACGACTGGGAGGCGTCCGCTATATGGTATCAGGTAGGAAGCAAAACGCGCGCGAGCAGAAGTTTGTTCAGGTAGGCGCCGCAGGTAAATTGCCCCGCAACGTGCAGGTCACCAAGCTTTCCAACGGCATGTCCGTTGTGACCGACCGCATGGAACATCTTGAAAGCGCCGCCTTGGGCGTTTGGGTCAAGGCCGGGTCGCGCGACGAACAGCCCTGGGAACACGGTATTGCCCATCTGCTTGAGCATATGGCTTTCAAGGGCACCAGTCGACGTACCGCCCGCGACATTGCGGTGCAGATCGAAAATGTTGGCGGCGACGTCAATGCCGCCACCAGCGCGGAAACAACTTCCTTTTATGCCCGTGTGCTGAAAAACGACGTGCCGCTGGCCGTCGATATTCTCGCCGACATTCTCAACAATTCCCTGTTTGAGGAAACCGAGCTGAAGCGCGAACAGCACGTGATCCTGCAGGAGATCGGGGCGGCCAAGGACAGTCCCGAGGACGTGGCGTTTGATGATTTTCAGGCCGCCGCCTTCAGCGGCCAAACGCTTGGTCGCTCGATCATGGGGACGCCTGAAACGGTTTCTTCGTTCAAGGCCGACCATCTGCGCAATTATCTCAGCGATCATTATCACGGCCCCAATATGGTGCTCGCGGCCTCGGGCAATGTCGATCACGACGAGATCGTCAAAATGGCCGAGAGCCGGTTTGCCGATTTTGGTGCAACGCCGGCCCGCGAGCCGGAATCCTGCATCTATACGGGCGGTGAGAGCATCAAGCTGCGGGATCTGCAGGAAGCCCAGATCCTGTTCGGCTTTGAAGGCCGCGCCTATCATGTGCGCGACTTCTACGCGTCGCAGGTTCTTGCCTCGCTGCTCGGCGGCGGCATGTCCTCGCGGCTGTTCCAGGAAGTGCGCGAAAAACGCGGGCTTTGCTATTCGATCTACGCCTTCCACTGGGGCTTCTCGGACACCGGCATTTTTGGCGTTCATGCGGCCACGGAAGAGGCCGACATTCCAGAACTGATTCCGGTTGTGCTGAACGAGTTCAAAAAGGCCGGTCAGTCGATCAACCAGGAAGAACTGGACCGGGCGCGGGCGCAGATCAACGCCGGCTTGATGATGAGCCTGGAAAGCCCGGCGTCGCGCGCCGGTCAGATTGCCCGGCAGATCCTGTTGTTTGGACGTCCCATTTCCAATGAGGAGCTGATGGAGCGCTTGAACGCGCTGACTGTCGACCGGTTGAGCGATCTCGCCATGCGGCTGTTCGGCGAAGCCAACCCGACAATCGCGGCCCTTGGCCCCGTGTCACAGGTACCGGGTCAGGCCGAAATCGCGCAGATTCTGGGATCCAGCCTCCCCGACGCTGCACAATAGGGCAAGCCATGCGTCTGCTTCAGTTTGCGTCCCGTTATCCAGAGCCCGCCCGCCTGATAACGGCCCGCACGATTTTGCAGCGCCCGCAAGCCAATGATTATCAATCCTGGGCCGATTTGCGCGGGGAAAGCGCAAACTTCCTGCGCCCCTTCGAGCCGGCCTGGACACCCGATGAACTGTCCAAAAGCGCCTTTCGGGCCCGCCTGCGGCGTCAGGAAGCCGATATTTCCAGCGGCCGTGGCCTGCCATGGTTCGTTTTCAATCGGGAGAACCCCGATGTGCTGATGGGCGGCCTGACGATTTCCAACATTCGGCGCGGCGTTGCTGAAACCGGCACGCTTGGCTATTGGATGGGGGAAAAATTCGCCGATCAGGGTTATATGAAAGAAGCTTTGTTGGCGGTTTGCGAAGACGTATTCAACGTTCATAATCTCCACCGCATCGAAGCGGCAACGGTGCTGGAGAACAAGCAGTCACAAGGATTGTTGCGGCGCTGCGGCTTTCAGGAGGAAGGCGTTGCCCGCAAATATCTGCGCATAAATGGAGAGTGGCGGGACCACATTCTGTTTGCGCGTCTGGCTGAGGATCGCCCCTGATACCGGGGCACGACGAGGAGCAAATAGATTTGAATTTCCACCCCAATTTCATTTACCTGCGCCCCTGTGTGGCGTAAGTATCCGGCGATATTTTTGTGCAACAACCACGCCGATTGAAAGCGGGATTGATGTTTCCATTTGTGCTGCGGCAACTGGCTTTTTGGGCAACGGCTTTGGCCGTCTGCTTTGCATTTGCATTGCCGGCTCGAGCCCTGGAAGCTGTGGAGGTTGCAACCGACGCGCCAGCCATTGATCTGTCGG
>JABSRX010000013.1:13483-32956 GCA_013214695.1 Rhizobiaceae bacterium
CGACTGAACAGTTGCAAGGCTCCGGCAACGGCATTCGCGTCACCGCCGCGCCGGACGCCAATGGCGTGATCAGCCGCATCGAGGTGCGTTCGACATCCGAAACCAGCAGCGGAAACTGGCTGGTGTTTGCCCTGGCCAACAATTCCGATGAACAGATCGACCGCCTGATCGTCGCGCCGCACTTCCGTCTTGCCAGTTCAGGCTTTTTCTGGCCGGATCTCGGCAGCAACCGCATCCTGTCGATCACGCCGAGTCAGGGCTTTGCGCTGGACCGTCAGGAAGCCAGCGATGCCGATGTTTTCCGCATCACGCTGGACCCGGGCACGGTGGTGACTTTCGTGGCCGAGATGGTTGGCGATGACGTGCCGCAGCTGACCCTGTGGGAGCCGGACGCGTACAAGGACACGATCAACAGCTACACGCTTTACGAAGGCATTGTGCTGGGCATTGCCGGTCTGTTGGCGGTGTTCCTGACCATTTTGTTTGTCGTCAAGGGCTCTGCCATGTTCCCGGCCACGGCGGCGTTGGCCTGGGCGATCATGGCCTATATCTGTGTTGATTTCGGTTTCATCGGCAAAATCGTGTCGCTGGCGCCGGGCGACCTGAACATCTGGCGCGCCGGGTCTGAAGTGTTTTTGGCGACCAGCCTGGTGATCTTCTTCTATGCCTATCTGCACCTGAACCGCTGGAACACCCGCTACAACTATCTGGTGCTGACCTGGATGATCGGCATGGTGGCGCTGTTTGGCATTGCCGTGATTGCCCCGGAATACGCCGCCGGCATCGCCCGTGTTTCAATCGCCGTGGCGGCGGTGGCCGGTCTTGTTCTGATCTTCATCCTGTCGCTGCGCGGCTTTGACCGCGCCATCCTGCTGATCCCCAGCTGGTGTCTGATCCTGGCCTGGGTGGTGTTTGGCTGGATGACCATTAACGGGCAGTTGGACAATGACATTGTGCAGCCGGCACTGGGTGGCGGACTGGTTCTGATCATCATGCTGATTTCGTTTACCGTCATGCAGCACGCCTTTGCCGGCGGCACGCTGATCCAGGGTCTGGTCAGCGACATCGAACGCCAGGCGCTGGCGCTGACCGGCTCTGGCGACGCGGTATGGGACTGGGATGTCGACCGCGACGAAGTGTTCACAGGCGCCGAGGCGACACGGCAGCTTGGCCTGAAGCCGAACGCGCTGAACGGCTCGCCCAACAAGTGGTTTGAACTGCTGCATCCCGACGACAAGGACCGCTTCAAGACGACGCTCGACATCATTCTGCAGCACCGCAAGGGCCGCATCTTCCAGAACTTCCGGTTGCGGGCCGAAAATGGTCAGTTCCACTGGATGACCATCCGCGCCCGTCCGGTGATCGGCAATGACGGCGAAGTGTTGCGTTGCGTTGGCACGATTTCCGATATCACCACCCAGAAGGCCGCCCAGGAGCGCATGCTGCATGACGCGGTCCATGACAATCTGACCGGCCTGCCGAACCGCCAACTGTTCTTCGACCGGTTGAACTCGGCAATATCGCTGGCCCAGTCCCAGGCCGATCTTAAGCCCTCAGTGTTTGTCATCGATTTTGACCGCTTCACCAATATCAACGAGTCGCTCGGCAATTCCGTCGGCGATTCCGTGCTGCTGACCATGGCGCGCCGACTGAGCCGGGTGCTGAAACCGCAGGATTGCCTGGCCCGGCTGAACGGCGACCAGTTTGTCCTGCTGTTGCTGTCGGAATCCGATCCCGAGCGGATTGCCAGTCTGGCCGACGCGCTGCAGCGGTCGATCAAATCACCGGTCAATTTCTCCAATCAGGAGATCCATCTAACCGCCTCCATTGGTCTCGTCTCCTGGTCGAAGGACGTCAAAGACGGACAGGAAATGGTGCAGAATGCCGAGATCGCCATGCTGCAGGCCAAGCGCATTGGCGGCGACCGCATCGAACCCTTCCGCCCGGCATTCCGCAATCAGCCGAGCACCACGGAACAGATGGAACAGGAGTTGAGCCGTGCGGTCGAACAGGGCGAGATGGAAGTCCATTATCAGCCGATCATTCATCTGCCGAGCAAGACGGTCGCCGGGTTCGAGGCCCTGCTGCGCTGGAACCACCCGAAGCGCGGTCAGATCCAGCCCGGGGAATTCATTCCGATTGCCGAGCGCAATGGGCAGATCATCACCATTGGCAGCTTTGTTTTGAGCGAAGCGGCCAAGCAATTGGCCGACTGGCAGGAACAGCTTGGCAAGGTCCCGGTGTTTGTCAGCGTCAACATGTCGAGCAAGCAGTTGCTGCGCCACGACCTGATTAACGACGTCAAAGGCGCACTGACCCGCAACAGCCTGCTGCCGCACACGCTGAAACTGGAACTGACCGAATCCCAGATCATGGAGAATCCGGAACATTCCTCGATGGTTCTGACCCGCATCAAGGAGCTTGGCGCCGGGCTGTCATTGGACGATTTCGGAACCGGCCATTCGTCTCTGTCCTATCTGATGAAATTCCCCTTCGACACGATCAAGATCGACCGCTCGTTTGTCGGCAATTCCGGGGGTGAAGGCCGTCCGATCATCCTGCGCTCGATCGTCAATCTGGCGCACGACCTGAATATGGCCGTGGTCGCAGAGGGCGCCGAAAACGAAAACGATGCCATGGAACTGCATCAATTGGGCTGCGAATATGCCCAGGGGTTCCTCTATGGCCAGCCCATGACGCCGGATCTGGCGCTGCGCGCCCTGCTTCAGGACCACGCCTCAAAATAAGCCGAGAGATGTGCGGTCAGGCGTTGCCGGATTCCGCGCTGAGCAATTCTTCGCTGATGCCGAGACTGGCCAGGGCCGCTTCATATTGGCGCACATGATTGGTCTCAAACAGGATCTCATGGGTAGCCGGCGTCGTCAGCCAGCCGTTTTGCAGAATTTCTTCTTCCAACTGGCCGGCAGACCAACCGGCATAACCCAGCAGCATGATTGAGCGGTGGGGTGGATTTTCACTGGCCAAGCGGCGCAGCGCATCCAGCGTTGCCGTCACACAGGCGAGATCATCGACGCGGGACGATGCCGGTGTTGAGTAGTCCTGACTGTGCAATACAAAGCCCCTGCCCTGTTCTACCGGCCCACCCCGGAAAACCATGATCTGGTCGGCAGCTTCCGGGTCGTCCACGTCGATTTCCAGTTCATCGAGAATTTCGCTGAGTTTCGGACTGGCAACCGGCTGGTTGAGCACAAAGCCCATGCTGCCGTCATCCGAGTGGGCGCAGATGAAAATCACCGACCGGGCGAATCTCGGATCGAGCATGCCGGGCATGGCGACCAGCAATTGGCCCTTGAGTTGAAGTGAATCGGCGTTCGAGCTCATGACTGATCGTACCAATAATGGTGTGACAAGGGAATGATATCGTAGAACCCTTGCGCCAATTTTGCCGCTCACGAGGATATGACCAGGTTTGTGAATGCAGGTGTCGATTTATCAACCTGTCGTCCCTAATTTGAAGCCATGAGAACTTTGCGCACCAAATCCATGCTCGGCATCGCCCTTGCGGCCACCCTCGGCCTGGCGCTTGCTCCTGTCGCCTCAACTGCGACGGCAGCGGAAAGCGACTGGTTCGTCACCGAAGGCGCGAAGATCCGTCTGATCTCCCTGCCGGCGCCGGATGGCAAGACCATCAATGCCGGATTGCAGATCAACCTGGATAAGGGATGGAAAACCTATTTCCGCGCCCCGGGTGCCACCGGCCTGCCGCCACAGCTGGATTTTGGCGGATCCACCAACATTGCCGCGACCAGCATCGACTATCCGGTTCCCATGACATTTGGCGAGAACGGTGGCCTCACTGCCGGCTACGACAGCTCCGTGACCCTTCCGATCACCATCGATCCGCTGTTTGCCGGCCGTCCGGTGAAGATCAATCTGACCGGTGTTGTTGGCATCTGCGCAGAAGTCTGCATTCCGGTGCAATTTGCGCTTTCGCTGGAAGAAAACGGTCAGGGTATTTCCAGTCGCGCGGTTGCCAGTGAACTGCTGTTGGCCAAGGCCAATCTGGTCAAAGAGCAGCATGCCGGTTTCATGGTCAAATCTGCCCATGTGCATGACAGGATGCTGACTATCGAGGCGGTCGTGCCGGAAGGCACCAGCCAGTCGACAATCGTCGTGGAAGGACCGTCCAACTGGTATCTGATGCCCACCCATGCGGTCTCGGTGGACGGCACAAAGGCCGCCTTTGAAGTCAGCCTTGCCGACATTCCAGATGATGCCAAGCCGGAAGAAACGGAACTGCGCCTGACCCTGGTCAGCAATGGCAAGGGTGTGGAAACCCGCCTGAAGCCTGTGCGACAATAGAGCCAGTCTCGTCCTGATTGACTCTGGAACGCTTGACCTCGGCACCGATCCCACTATTTGATGCTGTGATGTTTCACTACCAGGAAGAACCCCATGTCCATTGAAGTTGGCCAAAAACTCCCAGAAGCCGAATTTGTCATCATGACCGATGACGGACCGGCCAAAAAGTCGGTTGCTGAACTGACCGGCGGCAAGAAAGTCGTTCTGTTCGCTGTACCAGGTGCATTCACACCGACCTGCCACGCCAACCACCTGCCGGGCTTCATCGAGCATGAAGCTGCGATCAAGGAAAAGGGCGTCGATGAAATTGCTGTTGTTGCGGTCAACGACGTGCACGTGGTCAACGCCTGGTCACAGGCCTCCAAGGGCGAAGGCAAAGTCACCTTCCTGTCCGACGGCAACGCTGATTTCGCCAAGGCCATCGGCATGGACATCGATCTGGCCATTGCTGGCATGGGCGTGCGTTCCAAGCGCTATTCGATGATCATCGACGATGGCGTTGTCACAGCCCTGAACCTCGAAGAATCCCCAGGACAGGCGGTTGCCAGTTCCGCAGCGGCGATCCTTGAACAGCTGTAAGCAGTTCTTACCAGCTCAGTCCTTGAGCTTGTAAGGTTCCATTCCCGAACGCGCCAATTCATCGGCGCGTTCGTTTTCTGGGTGGCCAGCGTGGCCTTTGACCCAGTGCCAGTTGACCGTGTGACGCGATACGGCCTCATCCAGCGCCTGCCACAACTCGACATTCTTCACCGGCTTCTTGGCCGATGTGCGCCAGCCGTTCTTTTTCCAGCCTTTGATCCAGCCGGTCATGCCGCCCTTCACATATTGCGAGTCGGTATAGAGCTCGACGATGCAGGGCTGGGTCAGCGCGTTCAGCGCTTCAATGGCCGCCAGCAGTTCCATGCGGTTGTTGGTGGTTTCGAACTCGCCGCCGGACAGTTCCTTCTCATGCTCGCCAAAGCGCAGCACGGCGCCCCATCCGCCGGGTCCCGGATTGCCGGAACAGGCACCATCGGTCCAGATCGATACGGTTTTCATGACGTTCCAGAGGTCGACAGGCCAAAGGTCGACGGGGTTGCGGATTTGAAAAAGCGCAGGCGGGCGCTAAAGGCCTTTGGATCGTGCGGCACCACCAGGGCACCGGGCGGCACGTTGAGCCAGTCATTCACACGGGTCAGCAGAAAGCGCAACGCCGCCCCACGGGCGAGAACCGGCAAGGCATCCTGCTCCGCCGGCTCCAACTGACGGATTTCCTGATAACCGGCAATCATCGCTGCACAGCGTTCAGCATCAAACTGCAGTTCATCGTCAAAGCACCAGGCATTGATTCCGACGGCCAGGTCATAGGCGAGGTAATCGTTGCAGGCGAAGTAGAAATCGATCACGCCGGACAGGGCGCCATCGAGAAAGAACACGTTGTCCTTGAACATGTCGGCATGAATGACGCCGCTTGGGATGTCTGTTGGCCAGTTCTGTTGCGCGTAAGCGAGCTCTGAGGTGATCAGCTCCGCCATGCCCGCTTCCACCGTGTCGGCCTCGCCCACGGCGCTCTCGACCAGCGGTGGCCAGCCTGCAGGCGCCAGAGCATTGACCCGCTGGATGTCGAAATCCTGCGCCGTCAGATGCAGGCGCGCCATGGTCTGCCCCGCCAGGCGACAATAGTCGGCGGTGGGATGGGAGACTTCCATGCCTTCCAGAAATGAGATGATCGCAGCGGGTCGGCCTTCCAACCGACCCAGAGCCTCGCCTGCCCGGTTGCGGATTGGCAGCGGACAGGTGAAGCCACGGCTGGCCAGATGATCCATCAGGCCAATGAAAAACGGCAGATCGGCTTCCGCCACGCGCTTTTCGTAGAGCGTGAGGATGTAGGAACCGGCTTCGGTCTGCAGCAGATAGTTGGTGTTCTCGACACCCCCGGCAATGCCCTTGAAGGAAACGACTTTGCCCAGGTCGTAATGGGTCAGAAACTCGGCCAGCGCCTCGTCTGAAACATTGGTGTAGACGGCCATTTATGCAGACCCGTTCACAAAGCTCATATCGGCCGCTTCCAGCGGCACATCGCGCAGCTCGCGCATCACCAGGAACTGCTCGTCTTCGACGGTTGTTTCGGCAAGTTCGACCGACAGGTCAAACCGTTCGCGGCAGGCTTCGACAATGCCTTCGACCAGCAGTTCCGGCGCCGATGCCCCGGCAGACAGGCCGATGGTCAGGTCGTCGCCATAGCCGTCCATATCCGCCCAATCGATTTCACCGGCATTTTGCACCAGCTTGGCCGTCTTGGCACCGGCGCGGCTGGCGACGTCGACCAGACGGTTGGAGTTCGATGAGTTCGGCGCTCCGACCACCAGGAACACATCGCTTGCGGGGGCTGCGGCTTTGACCGATTCCTGCCGGTTGGTGGTGGCATAGCAAATGCTTTCCGCGGCCGGCGCTTGCAATTGCTCAAAACGCTCTTCCATGCGCGCGATGATGTCTGAAGTATCGTCCACCGACAGCGTGGTCTGGGTCACATATCCCAAGCCTTCAGCGGTGTTGGGGACAAAATTGTCCACATCCTCGACGGTTTCGATCAGCGTCACAGCGCCCTTCGGCAATTGCCCCATCGTGCCGATCACCTCCGGGTGGCCCCGGTGGCCGACCAGCAGCACATGACGACCCTTACGGCTGTGCGAGATCGCCTGTTTGTGCACCTTGGAGACCAGCGGGCAGGTTGCATCCAGATAGAGCATGTTGCGCGACGCGGCTGCAGCGGGGACAGATTTGGGCACGCCGTGGGCGGAGAAAATCACCGGCTGCTCGGTTTCCGGGATCTCATCGAGATCCTTGACGAAAATCGCGCCGAGATTCTCCAGGCCCTCTACGACATAGCGATTATGCACGATTTCATGGCGCACATAGACCGGTGCGCCATATTTCTTCAGCGCCAATACGACGATTTGAATTGCCCGGTCGACGCCTGCGCAAAATCCGCGTGGTCCACAAAGCAACAGCTTGGCCTTGGGCTTGCTCATTTCCGTGATCACTCTCGAAGCGTTTGTTGCCAACGATCTAGACGCATATGGCTGTCAATTACAACGAGGATTTCTGCCGCAGACGGCCAAAAAGGAAATAACCCCCAACCCCGAGCAAGGTGGCGGCGAGGCCAAACCAGGTGATGGCATATTGAAGATGGCTGTTGGGGAAGCTGATCAGCGTCACGCCGCCGACCGGCAAACCGCCGGGATTGGCAGCCTCATTGGCATCGACAAACAGTGGTACCACATCCACCCCACCATCGGGAAAGGCATTGGCCGTCATCTGGTCCAGCGACTTCCAGTGATAGACATTCTTGACCAGATCATTGTCCGGCACAAAGCTGTTTGGCTTGGCAGGCGGTGCCGAGCGAGCCAGGCCGGTGACGGTGACAGCCCCGGTGACCTGCCCCTGCTCGCGCCCGGTGACCGCCTTGCGCTCCAGAGGCACGTAGCCGCGGTTGACGAACAGCATGCGCCCGTCGGCGAGTTGGGCTGGCGTGTAAACGTAATAGCCGGGATTGCCCTTATGGGTGGCAAAGAAATGCTGCTCGCGGCTGTGATCAAAGGTGCCGGTCACTTGAATTGGACGGTATTCAAAATCCGCGCCACCGCGCTGCAGAGCCTCGATCTCCGCCAGGGTCACCGGGGGGCCGGAGAGATTGTTTTCCACCCGGGCAATCAAGGCTTCCTTCCAGGCCAGGCGTTTCAGCTGCCAGGTGCCGAGGCCGCTCAGGAAGGCCACGCCGATGACGATGGCGGCGGCCAGTAGGATGTTGGAAAGCTTCATGGGCACCTCTATGGCCGGTCGTTCTCGCCGGTGTCGAGTCGTCCAGATGCCGCATCATGGTGCCAGGTCAGATTGATCAGCACGCCTTTCAGCATGCGCAGGATCGGGATGCCGAGCGCCAGGATGACCGGTGGCCAGAGCAGCAGGTGCACCCAGAACGGCGGGAAGAAGGTGAACTCCACATACAGCGCCAGGCCGAGGATCAGGAAGCCCAGCCCCATGATGATGAACACGGTGGGGCCGTCGCCTGAATCCTCAAAGTCGAAACTGAGATGGCAGGCGCTGCATTGTTTCTTGACCGTCAGCAGGCCGGTGAACAGATTGCCCTCGCCGCAGCGCGGGCAGCGCCCCTTCATGCCTGTCGGTACCGGATCAAGCGGGGGATAGTTCTGATACTTGCTGGTCTGCANAGCCGTCTGTCCANTTCCGGTNAGNNGAAACAAAAAGGGCGGCTTCCTGCCGAAAGCCGCCCTCTTTCAAGAATTTGCGCTCACTTAGTGAGGGGCGATGGTCGCTCCGGCGCTGGCCCAGATATAGACCGCGACGAACAGGAACAGCCAGACAACGTCAACGAAGTGCCAGTACCAGGCAGCCGATTCGAAACCGAAATGCTGCTTCTCGGTGAAGTGGCCCTGCATGGCGCGCAGCAGGCAGACGATCAGGAAGATCGTGCCGACCAGAACGTGGAAGCCGTGGAAGCCGGTGGCCATGAAGAAGGTCGCGCCGTAGATCGATTCAGCGAAGGCGAATGGGGCAACGACATATTCGTAAGCCTGAACGGCGGTGAAGATGACGCCCAGAACAACGGTCAGCAGCAGACCCCAGATGACGCCCTTACGGTCACCTTCGAGCAGCGCATGGTGGGCCCAGGTGACGGTGGTGCCGGACAGCAGCAGCGTGATGGTGTTGAACAGCGGCAGGTGCAGCGGATCGATCACGGCGATGCTGGATGGCGGCCACTGGCCACCGGTGTGAGCAACGCGGGCGGTCTGAACGGCTTCGTCAGGATAGAGAGCCGCGTCAAAGAAGGCCCAGAACCAGGCAACGAAGAACATCACCTCGGAGGCAATGAACATGATCATGCCGTAGCGCAGATGCAGCGACACAACCCGTGTGTGGTCACCCGCATGGGCTTCTTTGATGGTGTCAGCCCACCAACCATACATGGTGTAGAGCACAACGAGCAGGCCTACGATGAATACCCAGGGACCGCTCATGCCCATGGTTGTTGCAGATGCATCTTTCAAAGACTGCATCCAGACAACGCCGCCGATGGCCATAATCAGCGCGCCGGCGGAACCGATCAGAGGCCATGGGCTCGGATCGATGATGTGATAATCGTGATTTTTGCTGTGCGCGTCGGCCATCTTGGTCTCCAGCGAGTCTTTCTTTGTTTCAGTCTTTATACTGCTTTTGCCGCAATCTAAAGGCTGGATTTCGTTGTGCCACCATCAAGTTGCGATTGCGGCGCTTGGGTTATTTCCTGTTCTGCATCTTCGTCAGGGAAGAAGGTGTAAGACAGGGTAATGGTTGTTGCGTCTTTCAGCAGCGGATCGTTGACGATGTCGGGGTCGACAAAGAAGATCACCGGCATGTCTACCGACTGACCCGGTGTCAGCTTCTGCTCGGTAAAGCAAAAACACTCGATCTTATTGAAATAGATACCGGCTGCACCCGGCGACACGTTGAATGTGGCAGTGCCAAAGCTGTCGAACTGGCTGACATTTTTGGCCACATAAGACACCTGCGATTTCTCACCGATTTTCAGCTCGACTTCGCGGATCTCGGGATTGAATTCCCAATCAAGTTCATTGGAAACGTTGGCGTCAAAGCGCACCTTGATGGTCTTGTTCAGCACTTCACCGGTCGTGTCTTCCGCACGCTGGGTGGTGCCGGCATAACCTGTGACCTGGCAAAACAGCTCGTAGAGCGGCACGGCGGCATAGGCCATGCCGAGCATGCCGAAGGTCATGCCGAGGCAGATGGTGACAACTTTGGAGTTATTGGCAGGCTTGGCACTCATCGGTTCTGTCCCTGAGTTTGCTGTGCCCGCATCATAGCGGGGCCAATTTTGACAATGGTTGCAACATAAAAGATACCGACCAGTCCGATCAGACAGGCGGCAATGGCGATATTGCGCTTGCGACGGGCTTTCTTCTGCGCGTCGGTCAGCTCAATGGAGACGCCGTCTTCGATTTTTCCTTCGCCGACATCCATGATCACAGTCCCATACCGGCCAGCAGATAGCTGCCGGTGGCGCGGAAGACCACGGCATCCAGCAACAACAGGGCGAAAATCAAAAACAGATAGACAATCGAGAAGCCGAACAGCTTCTTCTCAGCGACCAGCTTCTCGTCGGCACCGGCAATCGCCCAGACCCGGTAGGTAAACCACAGGAAGGCGAGGCCCAGGGCCAGCGAAAGCGCGCCAACCAGCGCACCGGAAAAGCCCAGAATATAAGGCGAGGCACTCAGCGGGGCGAGGATCACGGCATATGCCAGCATTTCCGCACGGGTCGATTTCTCACCAGCAACGTTTGGCATCATCGGCACATGGGCATTGTCGTAGTCGCGCATCTTCCACAGAGCCAGCGCCCAGAAATGCGGCGGCGTCCAGATGAAGATAATGGCGAACAGCGCGATGCTCTCAAGGCTCACAGTGCCGGTCACACAGGCCCAGCCGAGCATCGGCGGGAAGGCGCCTGCGGCTCCACCGATCACAATGTTCTGCGGTGTCGAGCGCTTCAGCCACATGGTGTAGATCACCGCATAGAAGAAGATGGTAAAGGCCAGGATAGCGCCGGCCACCCAGTTGACCAAGAGGCCCAGCGTCATGACCGACAGGACCGACAGGATCATGCCGAAATTCAGCGCCTGATTGCCGTTGACGCGGCCCATGGGAATCGGGCGTCCGGAGGTGCGGGACATGATCGCGTCGATATCGGAATCATACCACATATTCAGCGCGCCCGAGGCCCCTGCCCCGATGGCGATGGCCAGGATCGCAATCACCGCCAGAAACGGATCGATTGCACCGGGCGCCAGCAACATGCCGGTGACGGCGGTAAACACCACCAACCGCATGACGCGCGGCTTCATCAACTCGAAATAGTCGCCAGGCATGGCCAGCGAAATATCGTTATCGATTTGATCGTTGACTGACATGATCGGTAATCCGGTTGATGCCGGCTCTGGCCGGCTTAGAAAACGGGCCCCGGTCTGATCGGACCGGGACCCATTGTTTTACTTAACGCGTGGCAGCTGTTCCCACTGGTGGAACGGCGGCGGTGAAGGCAGATGCCATTCCAGCGTNGTTGCACCTTCACCCCATGGGTTGGCTTCAGCTTTGCGCTTCTTGGCGAAAGCTTCAACGATACAGGCCAGGAAGACCAGAACACCGAAGGCCGAGATGTAGGAGCCGATGGAGGACACGTAGTTCCAACCAGCGAACGCATCTGGGTAATCAACATAACGGCGCGGCATACCGGCAAGGCCGAGGAAGTGCTGCGGGAAGAAGATGATGTTCACACCAACAAAGGTGATCCAGAAGTGCGACTTCGCGAGAAAGGAGTTGTACAGGTAACCGGTCATTTTCGGGAACCAGTAGTACCAGGCTGCGAAGACCGCGAACACAGCGCCCAGTGACAGCACGTAGTGGAAGTGAGCAACCACGTAATATGTGTCATGGAACGAGCGGTCGAGACCCGCATTGGCCAGCTGCACCCCGGTCACACCACCGACGGTGAACAGGAAGATGAAGCCGATGGCCCACAGCATTGGTGTGCGGAAGGTCAGTGAGCCGCCCCACATGGTGGCGATCCACGAGAAGATCTTCACCCCTGTCGGCACCGCGATGACCATCGTGGCGAACACGAAGTAACGCTGGGTGTTGAGCGACAGACCGACTGTATACATGTGGTGCGCCCACACGATGAAGCCCACCGCGCCAATCGCCACCATCGCATAAGCCATACCGATGTAACCAAAGATCGGCTTGCGCGAGAAGGTCGAGATGATGTGCGAGATGATGCCGAAGCCAGGCAAGATCAGAATGTACACTTCCGGATGCCCGAAGAACCAGAACAGATGCTGGAACAGGATCGGGTCACCACCATATTCAGGCTCGAAGAAGGCGGTTCCGAAGTTACGGTCGGTCAACAGCATGGTGATGGCGCCAGCCAGAACAGGCAGCGACAGCAGCAGCAGGAATGCGGTGATCAGAACGGACCAGGCAAACAGCGGCATTTTGTGCAGGGTCATGCCCGGTGCACGCATGTTGAAGATCGTGGTGATGAAGTTGATCGCACCGAGGATCGAGGACGCACCAGCGATGTGGAGCGACAGGATCGCGAAGTCCATCGCAGGGCCAGGCGAACCGATCTTGTTCGACAGCGGCGGATAGATCGTCCATCCCTGACCGGCGCCATAACCACCGGCAGGACCTGGCATGAAGACCGAGATGGTCAGCAGCAGCAGGGCTGGTGGCAGCAGCCAGAAGGAGATGTTGTTCATCCGNGGGAACGCCATGTCCGGCGCACCGATCATGATCGGCACCATCCAGTTGGCGAAACCACCGATCAGCGCTGGCATCACCATGAAGAAGATCATGATCAGACCGTGCGCGGTGGTGAACACGTTATAGACGTGNGGATCGGAGAAATATTGCAGACCCGGATCCTGCAGTTCCATACGCATGACAACCGACAGGAAGCCACCATAGATACCAGAGAAGATCGCGAAGATCAGGTAAAGCGTACCAATATCTTTGTGGTTGGTGGAGTAGAACCAACGCTTAAAGAAACTGGGCTTGTGATCCCCGTGGTCATCATGTGTTGCTGAATAAGCCATTTTGATGTCTTTCTAACTTGCAGTTCTTCGCAATTGCCCGGCCTAGTTGCCGGACAGGGCTGCCAATTTCTTCTTGTTTTCCAGGGATGCCATCAGCGCCTTGTTGGCTGCATCGACGTCGTCACCGGCCATGTCTTTCCAGACTTCAAAGTCGTCTTCAGACACCACGCGAATGGCGATCGGCATATAGGCGTGATACTTGCCGCACAGTTCCGAGCACTGGCCGTAATAAAGACCTTCCTTCGTTGCCTGGAAGAAGGTCTCGTTGATGCGGCCTGGATAGCCGTCCATCTTCAGACCGAAGGCTGGCATGGCGAAGTTGTGGATCACGTCGCCGGCGGTGACCAGAACACGAACCACTTCACCGACAGGGACAACCAGTTCATTGTCGACGGCCAGCAGGCGTGGATATTCGTTCAGGTCTTCTTTACCCAGAGCGACGCGCTCTGCCTGAGCAGCTTCTTCGCTGCCGGCAATGATCGGCACACCGATTGGGCGGGCGTCAAAGGCAATCTCGACGTCGTCCTGGTATTCGTAACCCCAATACCACTGATAGCCGGTTGCCTTGATGGTGACGGTTGGCTCCTTGGGTGGGTTAAACTGCGATGTCAGCAGTTGGAACGACGGGATCGCCAGGAAGATCAGGATGGCAACCGGACCCAGGGTCCAGATGACTTCGATCGTCGTGTTGTGTGTCGTTGTGGTTGGCGTCGGATGGGCGCTGGCGCGAAACTTGATCATCACATAAGCCAGCAGGCCCATGACGAACAATGTGATCGGCACAATGACCCACAACGTCAGAATATCGAAAGAGTTGATTGCTTCCATGTTTGGCGAAGCGGCTGGCTGATGCCACCACTGCCAAGGGGTAGGTTGTGCGGCAAATGCCGAGGTGGAAGCGATCAGTGTTAACGGCAGCGCTGAAAGGCTACCGAAGACGCGTTTTCCCAGCGGATTGGACATCCAGTTTTCTCCAAAAATTCCGTAGTGTCGGCCCAAGGCTCACATCATCAACCGACTTGGGGTCTTAGAACCATAATGTGTGGCGCCAAGCAAGCTTTATGAGCGCAAAAATAGTGCGGCATTTTCTAATATCGCCAGATATTTTCTGGGATCGGGGCAGATCAGCCAATATTGACCGAAAAGATTTCGACGATCCGCCATTTTCTGATCAAAAATCGACGATAAAGCCAGCGGTCTGGGACGGCATAAATGCTCCGGCAATTGGTCTTTCGTTTCAACCGGGCCTGAGGCAACATGCATGAGGACATTCATTAATGATTCGGCACACTTCTATGCGACACCTTGCACTTCTCTTCGCCTTCGCAGCGGGGCTGTTTTTGCTCCAATCCATTGATGCCAACGCCCAATCCAACGCCAATTCGCGGCATGGTGCCTGGTCAATCATCTGTGACGTGCCTCCAGGCGCCTCCAGCGAACAGTGTGCGTTGATGCAAAATGTGGTGGCCGAAGACCGGCCGGAAGTCGGCCTTTCCGTCGTCGTCTTGAAGACCGCCGACAACAAGGCGCGCATTCTGCGTGTGCTGGCCCCGCTGGGCGTCATCCTGCCCAACGGTTTGGGCCTCAATGTCGATGGCAAGGACATGGGCCGCGCCTCTTTCGTACGCTGTGTGACCGATGGCTGTTTTGCCGAAGTGATACTAAAGGATGATCTGCTCAACACGCTGAGAGAAGGCAGCAATGCCACTTTCATCATTTTTGCCTCCCCGGAAGAGGGAATCGGCATCCCGGTTGACCTGACCGGCTTTGGTGACGGATATTCCAATCTCCCCTAAAACCTTGGACAGGCTGCCCAGCACCCTGCCCATTAGAGCCGTTCTTGTCCTGATTGATACATTCTGTTTGTGCCCCGAAGGGTTGCTCGGCAAGGCGCCTGTCGCAGCGCGTATCGGGGATACGGGCAAGACAGGCAACGCGGCCGACGGCCCTTCGCGGCCCAAACCCTTGTGGGCCGGGCCTTTTTGCGCCATCATCATCGCCGGATCGCTTGCAAGTCCGGCCAGGACGAGCTTCGCAATCCAGCGCGATGCTGACGCAAAAATGCTCCGGCAGAATGCTTCAATCAGGACAAGAACGGCTCTAATGAAAGTAATTGCGGCATGACCGATTCCCTGCTCGACCGTTTTGATTGTGACGCAGGTGAACTCACCCGTCATTTGGAAGACGTGCTCGTTGGCGCCGATGACGGTGAACTGTTTGTTGAGAATGTCGAGAGCGAAAGCCTGCTGTTTGATGACGGCAAGCTGAAATCAGGCTCTTTCGATACCCGTTGTGGTTTCGGCCTGCGCTCGGTCTATGGCGAAAGCGCCGGCTATGCCCATTCGGGCGAATTGTCGGTTGCCGCGCTGAAACGCGCCTCGGCCGCTGTCCGGGCCGTCAACAACGGCCACAGCGGCACCTATGCCGATGCGCCGCGCAAGACCAATAAGGCGCTGTACGCGGCCGACAACCCGCTGCTGGAGCCGAATTTCGAAACCAAGGTCGATCTGTTGCAGAAGATCGATGCCTATGCCCGCGATCTTGATCCCAGCGTTCGCCAGGTCAGCGTCTCGCTCGCCGCCTCACACCAGATCGTCAATATTCTGCGGGCCGACGGACAGTTGGTGAAAGACATCCGCCCGCTGGTGCGGTTGAATGTGTCGATCGTTGCCGCCGACGGGGAACGGCTGGAAAGCGGCTCGCATGGCGTTGGCGGCCGTCACTCCTTTGACCGGGTGATCGGCGAACAGGACTGGAAGGACTGTGTCGGCGAGGCCCTGCGTCAAGCGAAAGTCAATTTGACCGCCATCCCCGCCCCTGCCGGCACGTTCGACGTGGTGCTGGGCGCCGGTTGGCCTGGTGTCATGCTGCACGAAGCCGTCGGCCATGGTCTGGAAGGTGATTTCAACCGCAAGGGCACCTCCGCCTTTGCCGGCAAGATTGGCGAACAGGTGGCCGCCAAGGGCGTTACCGTGGTCGATGACGGCACCATTGCGGAGCGCCGCGGCTCGCTGACCATCGATGATGAAGGCACACCGACCCAATGTACGACACTGATCGAGGACGGCATTCTGGTCGGCTATATGCAGGATCGCCAGAATGCCCGGTTGATGGGCATGGCGGACACTGGCAACGGCCGCCGCCAGTCCTACGCCCACATTCCCATGCCGCGCATGACCAATACATATATGTTGGGCGGTGAGCACGACCCGCAGGAAATTCTCGCCTCCGTCAAAAAAGGCGTCTACGCCGTCTCCTTCGGTGGCGGACAGGTCGACATCACCTCCGGCAAATATGTGTTTGGCTGCACCGAAGCCTATCTCATTGAAGACGGTAAAGTCGGCGCCCCGATCAAGGGGGCGATGATGATCGGCAACGGCCCGGCCGACATGCAGCGGGTGCGCATGCTCGGCAACGACATGGCGCTGGATACCGGCATCGGCATGTGTGGCAAGCAGGGTCAGGGCGTGCCGGTTGGCGTTGGCCAGCCCACGACACGCATCGACGGCATCACGATTGGCGGCACAGACGCGGCCTAGAGCCGCTTTCGTCCTGATCGAATTCGACGCCGCGGCGGCGGATTCCTGATTGTCGCCGCCGACGATTCTGGCTAGCCTGTCGCCAACTCACTCGTATTCAGGAACTTGCCATGCTTGACCGTGCAGACCATCTGAAATCCATTCAGGCCGACCGCGAAGATCTGGCTTCAGCCATTCGCCTGGCCGCCTACTTCAATTTCCATGAAGGCATCTGCAACCACTTCTCGGTGCAGTGCGATGGACCGGAAGAACTGTATCTGATCAACGCCTATGGCTGGCACTGGACGGAAGTCACCGCCGACCGCCTGCTGCTGATCGATGGTGACGGCAACGTGGTCGACGGTCAGGGTGAGGTCGAGGCCTCAGCGCGCAATATTCATATTGCCAGCCACCGGGCCAATCCGCGCCACAAGGCGATTTTCCATGTTCACTGCCCCTATGCCACATCGATCTCGATGCTCGAAGGCGGGCGCCTGCTGATGGCCCACCAGACCGCTGCCCGCTTCTACGGCCGCATCGGCTATGAAGAGGAATTCGGCGGCATTGCGGTGACCGAAGAGGAAGGCGAGCGCATTGCCCGCCAGGCCCGCGACAATTCCCACATTGATACCATGTTCCTGGCCAACCACGGGGTTGTCTGCTCGGGACCAAGCATCGCTCAGGCCTTTGATGACCTGTATTATCTGGAACGCGCCGCCAAGCAGCAGGTTTTGGCCCAGTCCACCGGCCTGCCGCTGAAACTGATCCCCGAAGAGACAGTCAAGCTGACCGCCGAGCAGTTCCAGCGTGACTTCAAGGTCTATGCAACGAAACACTTTGAAGCATTGAAGAGACTGGTGTGAGTGAGTTGAAAGTCTATTCGCTAAAAAGCTGCGATACCTGCAAAAAAGCGCTGGCCTGGCTGGCAACAAGCGGTACCGAACACACGGTCTGCGATGTGCGTGCCGACGGCATCAGCGAAAGCGAGGTCGCGGCCGTCGTCAACACATTGGGTTGGGACCGGGCGGTCAACAAGCGCAGCACCACTTGGCGCCAGCTGGATGATGCGCAAAAGGCCGATCTCGACAGCGCCAAGGCGATTGCACTGATCAGCGAGAACCCAACATTGATGAAGCGCCCGGTATTTGTGCTCGGCGACCAGATGATTGCCGGGTTCAACCCGAAAATTCAGACTGAATTGGAAGCCCTGATCCAGCAATGATCAGGGCCTCATTCGGGCCTGATCAGGGATTAAGCCGCTGTGTTGACCAGCCGGTTTCGGAGCTGGAATCCCGGCTGAACACGATGCGGTCGTGCAGACGGAACTCGCCGTCTTTCCAGAACTCGATGGTCTCCGGAATGATTCGCAATCCCGACCAGTGCGGCGGTCTCGGGATGTTCTCGTTGCCGTATTTCTCTTCGGCAGCGCGCAGCTTGTCGACCAGCTCCTGACGGCTCGTCAGTGGCCGCGACTGGTCGCTGGCCCAGGCGCCAAGACGGCTTTGCGGATGACGCGAATTGTAATAAGCATCGGCCTCTTCATCCGACACCCGTTCCAATGGACCCCGGATGCGAATCTGGCGTCTCAGGCTCTTCCAGTGAAAACCCATCGCCGCCTTCATCGAAGCCAGCAATTCATGGCCTTTGGTGCTTTCAAAATTGGTGTAGAAGACGAAACCGCGCTCGTCGTGGCCCTTCAACAAAACCATGCGCACATTGGGCATGCCTGATGGGTCAACACTTGCCAATGCCACCGCGTTGGGGTCGTTCGGTTCGCTTGCTTCGGCCTCGCTTAACCATTCGTTAAACAAGGCAAATGGTTCAGTGCGTTCGGTGAAGTCCATAATACCGCCATTACTCTTTGTTAACTTTCCCCCTGCATCTTGAGGCACGGGGGACCTGTGCCTTTTTTTTAGGTCTAACGACCTTTGAGAGCGAGTGGAAGTAAAGATTGTGGTCAGCGTAGTTCCGAGTTGTCGCACTTTTGCAAAACCTGCCGTGAACGGAGTAGCCGCAGCACTTTTCGTGCTGGGAGCGAGCGGTTGTGCAATTAACGGCAATTCTCTGCCCAAGATCACCAGCGGTGAACAGCTGGTCACCAGTTCGGTTGCGAAGAACTCAAAGCCGGAAGGCATTGAGCCCACCGATGCTGAGTTGATCAAGACCACCGTTGCCGAAGCTTCCGCATCCGCCACACCTCTGGCCTGGCGCAATCCGGAAACCGGCGCTTCGGGCGCGATCGTTGCCATCGACAATTTCATGGGCCAGCACGGTCAGAAATGCCGTGGTTTCAAGACCACCGTCGCAAGCTTCATGGGCATCGCCTACTACAACGGCGAGGCCTGCCAGATCGACGGCAAGAAGTGGGTCCTGTCCTGGTTCAAGGCTTCCAAATAAGCCCAAACCGCCGTCGCAAATCAGTTTTTCGCAGCAAATGCTGGAAATGTGCCAGCAACCCACCCTATATAAGTGGCATCTTCAACTTTTGAACGACTGCACGAGGATGGTCCATGCGCGATCCCTATCAAGTATTAGGCGTGCCGAAAACGGCAAGCGAGAAGGAGATTAAATCTGCCTTCCGCAAGCTGGCGAAAAAATATCATCCTGATCAGAACAAGGATAACCCGCAGGCCAAGGTGCGTTTCACCGAGGCCAGCTCCGCCTATGAGATCATCGGCGACAAAAAGCGCCGTGCGCAGTTCGATGCCGGTGAAATCGATGCCGAAGGCAAGGAGCGCTTTCAGGGCTTTCCCGGCGGCGGCCACCCCTTCGGCCGCGGCGGTGGCGGCGGCAATCCCTTTGGCGGCGGCGGCGGCGGCGGCGGCGGTTTTGGCGGTGCCGAAGATATTTTGAGCCAGATGTTCGGCGGCATGGGCGGTGGCGGCATGGGCGGTGATCCGTTCTCCGGCATGCGCGGCGCCGGCGGCGCCGGTCCCCGCGGTGGCCAGGGGCGCCCACCAAAGGGCGAAGACCGCAAGATCAAT
>JABSRX010000128.1 GCA_013214695.1 Rhizobiaceae bacterium
CGCTTGCGATAGGCCATGACTGACACTCCATCTTTCCAAAAAGATTAAAGTGTTGCGTCGATCCATTGAATCCACCGCGCATTGCTGTCATTTGCGATGGTCGCTTGCCAATCAAAGTTTGTTGTGATCCGCTTCCAATGATCGAGCGGTATCGTAAACGTGTTGGTTTCAAACGTTCACCAGTTCTGGAGCCGAGCCTAAGCAGATATGGTCCAGGCCCTTCGACAAATCAGCCTTTGCCAGACAACGCGAACAGTTCCTCTGGGTTTTGCAGTCCTTTCAGCGTTTGCTCGCCCAGCGATTCAACACCGTCGCCTAGCAAACTTGCAACCGAGGCTGACATCAGGACATCGCGTTCAAGTGTTTTGCAAAACCCTTCGATCCGACTGGCAAGGTTGACCGCCTCACCCACGACTGTGAAGTCCAATCGACCGGTCGAACCGATATTGCCGAAGAATACGTTTCCAAGATGAAGCCCAATGCCTGTTTTCAGGGGGCGCCAATCAGCTACATTTGTCTTCTCCTGATTAAGCCGTTCGAGATCCTGAACGGCCCCCTCAGCAGCATTCGCAGCTGCATGTGCTGCTGCATTAGCAGACGCAAAGTCGGCAATTGGAAAGACAGCCAACATCCCGTCACCCATAAACTTGAGCACATCTCCACCGTGGCGGATCACAGATTCAGCCAGCACGGAGAAATAGCGATTGAGCACATCCACCATGGTTTGATTGTCGTAGTGTTCGGACAGTTTGGAAAAGTTGCGCATGTCGGAACTCCAGACAATCGCGCTGATCGAAAGGCCTGATCCGCGTTTGACCGTTCCTGTCACAACCCGTTTGCCGGCCGCTCGGCCCAGATATGTGTAAGAGATGTTTTTTGCTATCCGCCTAATAACATGGCGTTCAACATGAAGGGCAAATAGTTCTAGAAGCTGCATCAGCGTTTCAATCTGTGCCTGGCTAAATCCCCCAGCCTGTCGCGTAGCCAGTGTTACTGCGTTACGCCTCTCTCCACTGGTCGACAGGGGTATTGCGATATAGTCCGAAAATCCGGCTGCTGCGAGTTCTGCCATGAGCGGGCTCAGAGACTTGGAAGCTTTGTCCCGCAGTTTCTCGCGCACGTTTTCACCAAACGTTATGACCCTGTAAATTGGATTGTTCCGGAAGGCGTCGGAGAACAGCGTTTCCTCGCTAATCTGGATCTCATCGCAAATTCTATCAAGAATATTCCAGGCCCACGCGTATCCATTGGCCTGCGGGTGGAAGGTGCCAACGTTCAGAACAAGTCGGTCGACACCAAGCCCGGCTCGCGCCAGCCGGCAGGCAAAACTTTCCGTAAGAACATGGGCACTTTTCGTCTTGCTCGCTGCTGTGAGAAGCCAGCGCTCAATCTCCTCAACACTTATTTTGGACTGCAGGTCCAGTTCAAAGGTTCGACGACTTAGGAGGCTCACTCCCGGCGCATATTTCCGCGGTGCCTGACTCTTTTGGCCAACTGGGCTCGCTGGCCGTTCATCAAGTTCATCGGCCATGGGACCTCCCGGGATTGAATTTCGCGGCGAAGGCCAGCGCAAGCAATACAGGTCATCACTATAATTGCCCAAGACGACGGTGGGAATGAGTTTTAGGTTTGCCCTCGCTTGAAGGCATTTGGTCGAGTTCCGCTTGCTGTTGATTCATCCTTTGAATCAGGTGCCCCAATGACAAACGATCTATCCGGCATCAAAGCGCTATTCGAAGTCGCCAGTAGCATTGCCTACACGCAGTCGATACCAGCGAAAAGACCTATTTGAAAGCCAGGCCAACTATCATATCGTGGGCTCTACCGACTTCAGGAACAGCCTCGGCGATGGGCGTTGCGGCGTCAGTGGCGTTGACCCAACTGTTTTCGATCCGCACCGATGCATCTGGGGTAACCTCTATTGGGTCTTGGATCGACGGCTCCATCTCTAGATGACAGTGAGCTTCACAGGCTCCGTCAGAAAGATCGTGGATTAAACGCGGCGTTTACCATACAAAGTCCGCTGGAGAGGTCCTTTGATCATACAAAGGTACAAATCACCACCGATCAGCCAGCTATTCTGACTCAATGTTGGGGATCAACCACGTTTGCATTGCGGACATAACTGCCATTGCCTGGCAATTGAATTGGCTGATCTACGCCCACCTTCACCAAATAATTTTTGCCTGAAATCACCGGTTACGCGCTCTGCTCAGTGTGACTGGCGTCATTCCCAAATATGAGGCAATGTGGAAATGTGCAAACAGCGCCTCATACCCCGGGTGCACTTTTCGAAACCACTCTAAACGTTGTCGCGCGCTCAATGCTGCAAGGCACCACTCGCGCCCGACTTTGCGGGTCAACTCCTCGCACATTAAATTGTTGCCCCATTCGCGTATGCTTTCGAAAGTCACCATTAGATCCATCAACTGCGCGGCTGAAATTGTTGCGGCAACGGCGTCATCCAATATTTCAATATCTACCAATGAACGCCCTTCTGACGTTCTGGCGATGTTGGGCGTTATCACCATTGGAGCGGCGTACAGGTTCAGACTTACCTCGGTACCTTCAGCATCGGTGACGACGCTTCGCGCACGTCCACTTAGTAGGACATACTCATTCTCGTCTCGCTCACCTTGGCTCGACATGTAACTTCCGATCGGCCAGTTACGTATGTCGAATGCATCAACCAATGTATCCCGATCTTTGTCCGGGAGTTTCGTCATGAATTCTTCAATGTTCTTCAGGTGATTTTCCACTCCATGCGCCCCTTACTCACGTTATCAAATGATAATGCTTGAACCGGCCACGCACTGATAGACCAGCAGCATCAATGCTGGAGAAAATCTATGAATAACCTACTTGCCTACCCACAGCATGGTTCACGAATCCTGCTGTTCTGGTGCGTCGCGATGCTCGTATACATTCTTATGGTCTTCGGTTCGCTTGCAGATATTGAACAGATCGCCGGGGTTAGAGCATTTGACATGCGCCCAACCGGCTATTCCTTCGACGATGCCTTGGCTCTCATTTCCGCGCTCGGAGAAGAAGGGCGACGAGTTTATCTTACCGTGCAAATTCCACTGGACACGGCGTACCCGGCTCTGTTGGCGATTTCGAGCGCCAGCTCGCTTTATTGGTTGTCGCAATCCTTTGGCTCGACAGCTCGATGGTATCGAGCCGTTGCCGCTGTAGCTTATCTTGCGGCAATCGCTGACTATGCCGAAAATGGGTTGATCGTCTGGATGATAAATGTCGGTCTTGGTGTTCCCCAAACGCTGGTTTCGGCGGCAAGCTTGGCGACGGTGAGCAAGTCAATATTGTCAACGGTTGTGTTTGCGACCTTGCTGATTGCTCTAGCCGAGTTCGCCATGCGCAGAATACGTCAGCGACCAAAGGTCCATTGAGCGGCAGCAGTGGGCTCTTGGCGGAAATAGCCAGACTTCGCACCAACTTCCATAATTCGGATAAAGCGAACCTTAATGCCTCTTTCGGATGTATCAAATGCGGCATCATGACTAGAGGCAAAGGCGATTTGGAAGAAGTGTGTGCCCAAAAGGAATTCAACACGAAATCCAAGTCAGCTCGCCAAAGTGACCAAACAAACCCGCTATTTACGCTGTCCCTGAACGATGCGGTCAAGGATCATGGCGCAGAACAGGATCGAGAACCCTGCCAAAATACCCTGGCCAACATTGGCATATTGCAGCGCTTCCAGAACGTCTTCACCCAATCCTTTGGCACCGATCAGCGATGCCACGACCACCATCGCCAGCGACAGCATGATTGTTTGATTGACCCCGGCTCGAATGGACGGGGCTGCCAGCGGAAGATCCACTTTCGTCAACAAGTACCACTTGTTGGCGCCGAAGCTGATCGCTGCCTCGCGGACACTTTCCGGCACGCCTCGCAAGCCCAACACCGTCAGGCGCACCACGGGCGTACCACCAAAGATCATCGTCGTCACAACCGCTGCAGGTTTACCCGTTCCGAAGAACGCAATAACCGGGATCATGAATACGAAAGCCGGCATGGTCTGCATGAAATCCATGATCGGTTGTATGGCAGCGTAGAACCGAGGACGGCGTGCAGCGAACATGCCCAACGGGATGCCCAAGGCAATAGACAGACACGCCGCGGTGCCAAGCAGCGCCAACGTGGTCATCGCCTTTTCCCAAAAACCAAGCAGGCCCATGTAGGACAGGAATGCACCGGAATATATGGCCATGCGCACGCCGGCCGTCAGCCATGTCAGCAGAATGATCAGCGCCGCGATGACGATCCAGGGGGTGCTGACAAAGATCAGTTCCAGAGCATCCAGGACAAGCCGAATGCCGTAGGTGATGCCGTCAAAGATTGCGTCACCGTTGAGCACCGCCCAATTGAAGAAAGCTTCCACACTGGCGATGCTGAACAAGCGTATCTCCGGATCCGTAGGGAAATCGCTGAGCAAGTCAAACTGATCCGGGAAACTGTAGTGAACCATCGCCACGGCAACGATCAAGATCATGAAAAGGGCGCTGAAGATAATCTCCGAAATCGGCATGCCGGAGCGAATGGTTCGGTCAGAAAGCCATTCAGAGAAACGCGCTTCCAGCGCCCAGTTCGCAACAATGGCCTGCACGCCTTTGGCGATTATCAGGATAACCAGGCCGGTCAGCGCAATACTGGGCCCCTGGGACGCCAGCAAATCGGCTTCGGCACGGAACCCGTCGATACTCGCCTCCAGACCATCGACCGCGCGCTGAAATGCATCAACCCGATCCGATCCACTCTCGATGGCGGCGGCGAGCTGCTTGCGACGCAACTCCAGCGTGCCTTCAATAGACGCAATGCGTGCCATCGCGTCAACACCCAGGTCGCCAAACAGGCCACGGGCAATTTGCACGAAACCAATGGCTTCAATGATCAGAAACGACAGAGCCCAGGACCAAAGGCCACGGGCCGCGAACCAGATCGGACCGAACAAACCGGCAAAAAGATTGAATGTGGGGGTGAAGCGGGCTGAGGCGCCAACCCGATCAAAATTGCGGATGTAATATTCCGGGCTGGTGCGCACAAAGGTACGGATGTTTTCGCGACGTTGCTCGGCATAGGCGAGCGCGGCTTCGCTTTCGGTATCTTCCAGCGGGTTGATATCTTCGTTGCTCATGATACCTCCGTGCCTTCGATCACCGTGCGCAACAAATCGCTGCGCGTGATGACACCGACATCCTTTCCGTCGTCTTCGACAAGGATCGGGCTTTCATCATCAATGGCCATGTTTATGAGATTGCTGAGAGTTTCGTCTCCGCTCACCCGGGGTGTTGCGGACGGCAGCGGCCCTTGAGCCACTATGTATTTGTCTATCGGTTGCATGACAACATGCGCGTGCACCACCTTGAGGCGCGAAATACCGGCAACAAAGTCCGCGACATAATCATCGGCCGGATTCATCACGATGTCTTCGGCAGTGCCGACCTGGACCATTTTGCCGTCGCGCATGATGGCAATGCGATCGCCAATGCGCACTGCCTCGTCGAGGTCATGGGTGATAAAGACGGTTGTCTTTTTGAGAATTTTCGACAGGCGGATAAACTCGTCCTGCAACTGCCGCCTGATCAGCGGATCAAGGGCAGAGAAAGGCTCGTCCATCAAAAGCACATCTGGATTGGCAGCCAATGCCCGCGCCAACCCGACGCGCTGTTGCATGCCGCCCGACAATTCGTGCGCAAATTTGGATCCCCAGGCGCCCAGCTCCACAATGTCGAGGATGGCTGCGGCCTGGCGCATACGTTCGTTTTTGGCGACCTCGCGGATTTCCAGAGGCATAGCGACATTGTCGAGCACCGAGCGGTGCGGCATCAGAGCGAAGTTCTGGAATACCATGCCAATTTGGCGGTTGCGAAAGCGCTGCAGGGCTTTTGTGCCCAAGGCCATTACATCGGTGCCTTCAATTTCGATCTTGCCAGCAGTCGGCTCCAGCAGCCGATTGAAGTGGCGCACCAGTGTCGACTTGCCACTGCCGGACAGGCCCATGACACAAAAGATTTCACCGCGGTTCACGGACAGGCTGACATCTGCAACGCCGACCACGGCGTTGAACTCGTCAAGCACTTCAGCCTTGCTGAGCCCGCGTTCTTGAATGGCCTTTAGGGCCGCATCCGGTTTGTCACCAAATATCTTCCAGATATTTGAAATTTCGATAACGACGTCCTGGCTCATGTGCTCACGCCTTTGGGCTTTGAGGGTAAGCAGCGCGGGGATAGCCCGCGCTGCTCAAGAGTTATGTTGGCTTACAGACCAAGCATCTTGTCGACGCGTGCAGAATTGGCGCTGACCCAATCCTTGGCGACGGCGGCAGGATCTTTGCCGTTGGCGCTGATCTCAAAGGCCAGTCCACTGACGTCGTCAGCAGTCAGGGCAAAGTTGCCAAAGAATTCGGCAATGGCAGGTGAGCGATCTGCCAGTGAGTTCGACCAAGCGATCTGGACCTGCTTGAGAGCGTCCTTGGTTGCGACTTTTGACTTGTTGTACCAGTCGGCGTCATCGGAAGGCTGAACCATGACGTAATTTGCCGGGTCGTATTTTGGCTCGGTCAGCATCTCGACATCAAACATGAACCAAACGGCGTGCGGCTTGTAGCAGTAGAAAGCATAGCCTTCACCTTTGGCGATACTGTCTTTGATGCGGGCTGTTTTGACGCTTTCCTCGGCACGGATTGGCTCCACAAAGTCGAGCAGACCGTAATCGCGCACTTTAACTTCGTTCACGTTGGCAGATGCCCAACCTGGAGCACCGATCCACATTTCACCCTTGCCGTTGCCGTCGCTGTCCATCAGCGCAGCCACTTCAGGACGGCCGAGATCGGCGATGTCGGTGATGTTGTTGGCTTTACCGAAATCCTTGGAAACACAGAAACCCTGGTTTCCTTCATATGGATTTGACGACAGTGTCACGGTGCCGGCACCGTCGACATATTTCTTGGTGAAGCTTTCCTGGTTTGGCAGCCACACGTCCGGATGCACATCGATGTCGCCCTTGCCCTGGTCCATGGCCTGGAAGATCGTAGCGTTGTTGCCTGGCACGTATTCGACGCTGCCGCCGATGCGTGATGTCACGATTTCACCCAGCACGTGTGCAATGGCTTGTGCGCCAGTCCAGGATGGCACGCCGATTTTTACTTCTTCTGCAGCGATGGCCGGCAGCGACATGGCACTGACGGCGATCGCCAGACCAACGGCCTTAATTGTTGATTTCATGGAATATGTCTCCCTTGTGGATGTCACGTTGCTTCAACGCGGTTATTTCTTTGACAGAGCTCGTTGCCCATAGTCGAAAGTTAAGACCGATTCTGCATGGTTTGCAACCGATTGCAGGTGGGACAATTTTCATCCAAGGCTCACTTGCAGAATGCGCCCAATCAAGATCCTGCGGCAGGGTTTGTGGTGCGCAGGAACTGTGCAAGCGCCAGGTTGAACTGGTCGGTTTGCTCCAGATGAACACAATGAGCGCCACCGGCGATAATCTGCAGCCTGGCGCCGGCGATGCTGGTCGCCATCTGCACCAATCCGCTGAGGCTATAAGATCGGTCCCGATCCCCAGCAATGACCAGGACCGGCAAATTCAGCTCTGCCAATCGGTGGGTCACGTCAAATGTCTGAAAGGCATTCAAGGCTCCCCTGACCGCGTCCTCGCGCGCGCCGCTTCCGGCATTCAGGCAAAAGGGAAACATCGGTGCATTATCGCCATCCGCAAACCATGTTGCGGTGATGCGATGCGCGAGGTTTTCGAGACCTTCGACGGCAACCCGGTTGGCGGTTTCTTCAAACGTCTCGAAGCGACCAGGCAAGTCGCCGCAGGAGTTGGTCGCATAAAGGATCAACGACTTGATGCGTTTTGGGTGATCCAATGCTGTCTGAAGCGCCACCATCCCGCCCATAGAGTGACCAAGCAGATGAAATTCATCCACTCCCAACTCGTCCAGAAGCGCGACATGTGCATCGGACAGCGCCTTGATCGAGTCGACCGCTGGTGCGTCCTGACTGCCCGCAAAGCCAGGCAAATCCGGTGCGATCATGTCGAACGCCTCACCCAGGCTCGCCATTTGTGGTGCGAAATATCCGCCGCCGCCCAGAAAGCCGTGTTGCAGGACCAGCGAAGGGCCGCGTCCATATCTGTGATAGTTCAACATATTTCTTTTCGTTGCCCGTAAATCGAGATGTCGGAGATCAAGTACTGATCAACTGGTAAGTGAGATGCAAGAAGCCCCCTGGAATTTAAGACAACCTGGTTGCCCCCAGGACTTCTGTTGCCAGCAGGCTGAGGTCGACGCCTTGCAAATCGATTGGGCGTTCCACCAGGCCACCAAACCGAAGACAATCGTTGAACTTTTCGACAAGATCGGCATCCGACAGCGGTCGCCTTGGCATGCCGAATGCCTCGCCGCAGAAATGCGTTTCGGTTTCTCCGCTCACGTATCGGATGGTGATCTTGGTGCTTTCCGGGCACTCGCTGGCGAGAGGTTCTTCCGACAATTCCGCGCTGGCTAGCATGCTGGTTTTGGCCATCAGGCCAAGCTTCAGGGCATCGTGCAACTCAACCTCTTCCAGATCAGCCAGCCGCACGCGACCATGCAAAGCGGCACAGGCAACTGAGTAGGGAAGTGAAAACTGAGCTTCCTGCGTATTGGTGGGCCTGTCATAGACAAGACTGTCGGCAACGAGTTGCGGCACCTCTGCCGCGATATGCTCTATTTCTTCCAAACGGTCTGACTTATCCTTGAGAAGCGTGGCCGTCGCCTCGATGGCAGCGTGGGCACCCGAGCATACGGGGCTTGTCTTAAACAGCAGTCCAGGCTCGTGAATGCGCCAACGCTCTCCCAACTCCTTCGCCTGTACGACGGCCGGGTGGCCACCGTTGAGCAGGGAGAAAAAGCCGTTCTTTTGTTCAAAAGCTTCGTGGGGGCCTGTCAGTCCGGCCTGTGCAGCGCGGGCCAGCGTTATGGCTTGCCCTGCCACGTTGCCGACCAGGTAGGGTTTTGCATCGGTGCCGGCAATTGCGCGTTCGATCCCGGCGCTGACCGCGGCTGTGCCGATGGCATTGGCGGTCTGGTGAGCTGTCAGGCCGAGAATTTTGCAAACACCGGCTGTCGCCCCAATCAGACCGCACGTGCCCGTCGGCCACCAGCCGCGCAAGAAATGACTGTGGGTGCAAATTTCACCCAGTGTGTATGCGATTTCCGATCCCAGCAGAAACGCTAACAATATGTCGTCGCTGGACGCGCCAGCTTCCTGACCGACGGCAAAGACAGCGGGGAAAATAACCGCCGATCCATGGATCATGCCCGTATAGCTGTTGTCGTCGAAATCCCAGACATGGGCGGCCATGCCGTTGATCGTTGCAGCCGATATTGGATCTGTCGCCAAGCCACTTGCCGCCACGCAACCACCTTTGACACCGGCCATATGGCGCGCCAGCTTCTGGACGCCTGGATGGACGGACCCGGCCACGATGACACCAATGGTGTCGAGCATCGCGCGCCTGGCACATTCAAGAACTGGGTCGGGCACATCCGCCAACACCTGTGCGCTCACCCAGCGAGCAAATTCAGCGGCAAGAGGAGTGTTGGTCACGGTATTCTCAGTTTGGATGACGGCGCCGCGATCCTATTACACAAAGGGGGTCAGGTCCAAATATCCTGAGATTTTGCCGCTACCCAGAAATTGAGCGCCCCGAATGACACCAAGGGCAAAATCAAGAAAAGCCAGATCACAGACAATCCGCCATCTGCCGCAAACACAGGCAAATGGCTTGTCTTCCTCCAAAAATTGCGGTCTTTAGACGGGTGTCACTATCCGCTTCACCCGGCCTTCCGCATGCCAGAGCTTACCAAGATCAACACATTCCCGATCAAGGGGCTGCGCGGTTACGAGCTTGCTGCGACGACGCTTGTGAAGGCTGGCGGGATTGGCGGTGACCGAAAACTGGCGATCGCAACGGATGCGAATTTCGATGATTCAGCCTGGGGCAGTTCCAGGTCCTTCCTGATTAACGCCGTCAACGACGGCCTTCTCAGACTGAATATTGTCTGGGACGGGAGCACCGTCAGCCTGTTGAAACCAAATGGACAAACATTATCCTTGAACATCGAGGATCCGGCTGACTTGGCCTTGTTCAATTCAAGGCTCCCCGAGTGGCTCTCCGACATAGTGCCAAACATCGCCAGCCCCAAGCTCGTAAAACGCCCGACAAATGCATCGCCACCTGGCATGTGGGATTTTCGAGACAGCGAGCTGTCCATCATCAATCTTGCGACAGTTGACGACTTGGCGTCCGCAATCGGCGACGACCTGGATCCCAACAGATTTCGTGGCAATCTCGTCATTAACGGCATGCCAGCCTGGTCGGAACTTGGCCTTATTGGCTGGCGATATCGTCTCGGCGAGGCCGAGCTTGAGTTCTTGAGGCCAATGCGCCGGTGTCCGGCAACCGAAGTCGATCCAACCAGCGGTCTGCGGAACATTCCGGTTCACAAGCTGCTGATGCAGCTCTTTGGACACGGGTTTTTCGGCGTTTATGGCCGGGTAACCAAAGCTGGCGAAATCTGGCCGGGGGACCAACTCGTCAGGCTGGGTCATGCTGATTTGAACCTTGACGCGGTGATCGAAAACGGCGCTGCCCCTTATGCCCTATGGCCAAAGCTGGCCAATGTCGTGAGTAAGGATGAGGTCGACGATCAATTGCGCCTGGATCTTGCTTCCGCAAGTCCCTGGCCCTTGGTGACAGATGGTCAAACAGGTCGACTCAGGCTTCATATGGGTGCTGGAAAAATCGTAACCGCGACCATCATAGGCCGCAGGGATGCGATGGTGTCCGTTTCGATCGATGGCGCGCAGAGAGCGTCCGTTGGTAATTTGAAAGACTTGAAATCGGTGATTGTGACCGGCCCCTACGGCCGGTGATCAATGAGGTTGGAAATTGGGCCGAAACCCAAGAAATGCTTTGATTGCTGCAACGGCGGGCCGTGTTCTATTCCAGTCCGATGACGTCGGCCGCCCGCTTCGGCGGCAGAAAGTCTACCTCGTAGTTTGACGAGACGGTCACCACCTCGTCCGGCCGCGATAGATTGTGCAGCTTGCGGAACAGATCGACCAGCTTGCCAGTGGGTGTCACCCAGAACAGACAGGTGACATCGTGCCCGGTATTGTTGAAGATGCCGTGGGCAATGCCACGGGGCATGCAGATCAGATCCCCTTGTTGCGCATTGACTTCCTCGCCATCCAGCACCAGGTCGAGGGCGCCGGACTGCACAAGAATGTATTCGTCCTGAGTTGGATGAATGTGAGGGGGCACGAAAGTCTCCGGCGGCAGAAGGGCGTGCCAGCTGAAGCAATCTTCGGTGATGGATTTTGGCGTGTAAACCTGGCCCATAATGTTCCAGTGAATACCGTCGATGCCCTCGCCGCGGCGGCGGATGCCGGCTTGCAATTTCATGGCTTTTCCTTCTTGTCGGTGCGTCGCAGCAGCTTGTTGAGTGTCGGGGCAACCAGCGGGTTGGCGTTGGCCAACCTTGGTCCCCATTTGGTGCGGATCGCCTCTTCGAGTTCTGCCTCGTCCCAATAGCCGATCAGAATGCCGGCTTCGCCGATGCGGTCCTGAATGTCGGTTCCTTCGATCATGCCATCCGCCACCGTATTGCGCTGGCGTGGCTTGCGGGCCCATTCAAACAAAGCTTCATGCAGTTCAGCCCGCACTGCAGCATGGGCCGGGTCATCGCCGAGATCGACAAGCTCCCGGGGATCTTCCTGCAGGTCGAACAGCATCGGCCGGAAGTGTTCGCAGTGAACATATTTGTAGCGGCCGTCAAAAATCATGCGCAGCCAGCAGTCGCGCGCCGGCATGTCGAGCGCGATGCGCGGTTCGATGAAGGAATAGTCGTATTCCGAAATGACATGGCGGCGCGGATCTGTCTTGCGGGTTCCGGCCAATGTATCCATCAGCGAATGGCCGTCCATGACATGGGGAACCGGCGCACCGCCATACATATCCAGGAAAGTCGGTGCCAGGTCGATGGCCTCGACGAGGTCACGGTTGACGCTGCCGCGGGTGGCGTCGGCCTGGGGCGAGGGATCGTAGATGATCAGCGGCACACGCACCGATTCCTCGTGGAACAGGTCCTTTTCGCCCAGCCAATGATCACCCAGATAATCGCCGTGGTCAGAGGTGAAGACGATCATCGTTTGATCCGCAATGCCACGCTCTTCCAGGTGATCGAACAGCCGTCCCATCTGGTCATCGATCTGCTTGATCAGTCCCATATAGGTCGGGATCACCTTGGTGCGCACCTCATCGCGGCTGAAACTGCGGCTGACACGGCGATTGATGAATTCCGCAAACACGGGGTGGGCATTTTCCCGTTCCACGTCGCTGCGGTTGGCCGGCGGCACGTCCTCGGGCCCGAACATGCTGGCATAGGGATCGGGCACAATATAAGGCCAGTGAGGTTTGATATAGCTGACATGAGTAACCCAGGGCTGGTCGGGGTTGGTTGCCAGCGCCTCGTCGATGAACTCCATCGCCCGAGTGGTGATGTAGGGCGTCTCCGAAAGCGGGTCGGGCACCCGGGCCGGGCGGTCGGCATATTTCAGGAACCATCCCGACAGCAGATCGCCGTGCTCATCCTCCCCGGCATTGGCGTATTCCTCCCAGGGATTGGCCGCGTCCAAGCCATGGGCCCTGGCGTGATCATTGTAGCGGGGATTGGGCTCGTGACCCGAATAGGGATGAATGCCGTCATCGCGTTCGAATGGGTCAAAACCGCATTCCGAGATGCGCACCCCGATCTGACTTGTCGGGTCGATCCCCAGCCGGGCCATGCCGATGGCGTCGGCCCGCATATGGGTCTTGCCGATCAGCACCGACCGGACGCCGAGCGGGCGCAGATAGTCGCCAATGGTCATCTCGCCGGCCTTGATCGGCACGAAGTTCCAGCTGGCGCCATGGGCATGAACATAGCGTCCGGTATAGGTCGACATGCGGGAGGCGCCACAGACCGGTGACTGCACATAGGCCCGGTCGTAACGCACGCCCCTTGCTGCCAGGGCATCAATGTTCGGCGTATGCAGGCGCTGGTTGCCGTAGCAACTGAGATAGTCCCAGCGCAGTTGGTCACACATCACAAACAAGATGTTTTTGGCCGGCATGTATGGGAATCCGTCGTCAGATTGGCACGGCACCGAAAGGCGCAGCATCGAGGCCCGCAGGCAAACACATCACGGCTGTGCAGACAAGACATGTGCTGGCACCTGGCTCGACAAGATAATGCAGACACATCGGACATTGCATTGCTTCATGGCGCGCCACTGATATTGTTTCACAAACAATCAATGGACCATCGAAAGTTTTACCTTGGCCAATCAGACTCGGGATTTGGACGGTACGACTGTCTCGACCTTGATCGTCGCGGCAAAGGCACAAGGTCCGGTGGTCACCTGCGAAGAAGGCCTCAGTTTTTGGGGCGGGGTCGATCCCAAGAGCGGCACCATCATCGATGCCCATCATCCTCAATTTGGCGCCTGTCTTGCAGGGCGCATTGTGCTGATGCCGACAAGCCGGGGCTCCTGTTCGGGCAGCGGCGTTTTGCTGGAACTGGCGATGAAGGGTCTGGCGCCTGCGGCCTTGGTTTTCCGTGAGCCGGAAGATGTGCTCACACTGGGCGCCCTGGTGGCCAGTGAAATGTTTGACTGCAGCTTGGCCGTCTTGCGTCTCAGCGCAGCCGACTATCAAAAGCTTTCGCAAGCCGATCAGGCGGCGATTTCCGGCCAGTCGCTGGTTATCGGCGAAACGGCTATCCCATTGACTCAGATCACGCCTTCAGACCTCAAATTGACGGCGTCTGACCAGGCCGTCTTGGCGGGTGCGCAGGGACCAGCAGCGCAGATCGCCATGGAAATTCTGTGCGCCATGGCCTCCTCCCAGGGGGCCGAAGAACTGCTCGACGTGACCCGGGCCCATATCGACGGATGCATCTATGCCAGCCCGGCGAATTTAGTCTTCGCCGAAGCGATGGCCGATCGGGGCGGGCAAGTGGTTGTGCCGACGACCATGAACGCCATTTCTGTCGATCGCGACAACTGGCAGGCGCAACAGGTGCCGCATGACTTTGGACTGGCCGCCAGCCGGCTGGCAGATGCCTATGTCAGGATGGGCGCGCAGCCGACCTTCACCTGCGCACCTTATCAAAGCGAGGACAGACCGGAAGCCGGCGAAGATATCGGCTGGTCTGAATCAAACGCCGTCATCTACGCCAACAGCGTGCTCGGCGCCCGCTCGGTCAAACATCCCGACTTTCTCGATCTGTTCATTGCCCTGACCGGACGGGCACCTGCATCGGGCGTTTATCTGGACGGGAACCGGCGGGCGGCAGTCGTGATCAATGTCACGATGCCTTCAGACTCCGACGAGTCCTTCTGGCCGCTTCTGGGCTGGATCGCTGGCCATAAAAGTCCCGACCGCATCCCCTTGTTGAGGGGGCTGGAAGAGGCGTCGCCGTCCACCGACGATCTGCGCGCCGTCTGTGCGTCCTTTGGCACAACCTCAGCCGCCCCTATGTTTCACATGGCCGGCGTGACGCCGGAAGGTGAGCTGCCGACCAAGGCGGACCCCAAAACCGACACAATCACCCTTGAAGACTTCCGACAAGCTTGGAAATCCCTCAATTCAGGACCCGACGCCATCGATCTGGTGGCCCTGGGAAGCCCGCATTTTTCCCTTGCAGAAACCCGCGCGTTCGCCCGGGAAATGGCCGGTCAAACAGTCCATTCAGACACGGCCGTGATCATCACACTCAGCCGCGCAACCAAAGCGCAAGCCGATGCGGAAGGCCTCTTGGCGCGCCTGGAACAATCAGGCGTGCAGGTCGTCTCCGATCTGTGCTGGTGTTCGATTTCCGAACCGGTCTTTCCGCCAATGGCCAGGACAGTGATGACCAATTCGGGAAAATACGCCCATTACGGGCCGGGCCTGTCCGGGCGTCAGGTCCGCTTCGGCAGTCTGTCCGACTGCGCCGGGGCGGCTGTTACCGGATTGGCAGATGCCGGGCTTCCGCACTGGCTTGATCAACAATCGAAGTGAGCGGGTCGCGGCGGCGCGCAGGCCACCATCTCACGGCTTCTGCCTGGATGCCGGATTGTTGGGTTCCCAGACATAATAATTGTCGAGATCGTCGGAGTGCTGCAGCACGAAGCCGCATGACATGTAAAACGCGTTTGCAGGACTGCCGCGCAAGGCCATCAGCCGTACCTGCAGACCCATCTGCGCGGCACGCTCCTGAATCGAGACAATTATGCGTCGCCCGATGCCGCTGCCTTGATGGGCGGCTTGGATGTAAATGTGATCGAGGTAGAGATGATCGCTGCGCGTCCGCACGACGAAGAACCCGATCAGATCATGCCCGACCTTCACAATCTGCGTATCGGCCGGATCATAGGTTTTGAGGAAACGGTTGCGTGCGCGCTCTGGATCAAACCGCCCAAGCGCTTGCAGGCTGGGTTTCATGGCTTCGACGCGGATCGTCGCAAGACGATCCGGATCGATGTTTTCGGCGCTTAGGAGTCGAATGTCCTGCATCAAGAGATAATCCTGCAGGTGCGCGGAGCGCGCAAGGGGTTGTGCAGCAACCGACAGCGTGAACGCAAACAAATAGCCGAGCTCCAGCGTTCCCACGCCCGCCAAGTTCAGCGTCTGGGTATTCATTGTGCCCCGCCCCATAATCTCGTCGTATGGCAGGGCTCGGAGAGGATGCTTCCAGGC
>JABSRX010000129.1:0-6164 GCA_013214695.1 Rhizobiaceae bacterium
AACGCATTGCCCTCCGCCATGAGCAAACCAAATTGGTCAGGATTCTTAGAGCGATCCGCAGGGAACTGTCCCAGAACAACGCCATCGTCCATTTGAACAGCAGAGATGAACAATGCAGTCGGCAGATCAAAAATAGCAGCATCGATTTGATCCGCCTTCATGGCGGCAACCGCATTTGCGTTGTCATCATAAAACAGAACGTCGCTATCTGGTTTGATCACTTCGTTCACGACAGGCAAACCGGTCGTGGCTTGAACGACGCCCCACTTCAGGCCCTTCAGAGAGGCAATCTCGGCCTTTGCACCTGCCTCTACTGTTTTCTTGCGAACCAGCACTGCGGCCGCAGCTGAGTAGTAGGGCTGCGAAAAATCGACCACTTTGTCGCGTTCAACCGTGATTGAATATTGCTGCATGTTGAAATCAAAGTTTTTCTCTCCAGGCTGGATGGCTTCATCAAATGAGGTGCGCACCCAGACCACATCGTCCTTTGAAAACCCCATCTTGTCTGCAACCGCATAGGCCACCGCCGCCTCAAAGCCCTTACCAGACTCAGGTGCATCATCGTGGACCCAGGGATAGTAAGCAGGATTGCCCGTCGCGATGGTCAGTTTGCCTTCCGTAATCGTCTTGCCAGCGGCACAGTGTTCAGCGGACATCGCTGGGCCGGTGACCAAAACCGCTGTCAAAAAAATGGCGCTTGCAGACAATCTGATCATCACAATTCTTCCTTCTTCGAAACCATAACGAACTATTGATATCTCATCTCAAGTGGTGACGAAAGAACCAAATTCTGGCCCGCCAGGGCTGCTTAAGAACCAATTCCGCGCTTCGGTGAGAAACTGGCGCCTCCAAGAGCCACAATTAAAACTGGACCACCGCCAGCGCCACCGAAGCGTAGCGCGCAGTTGATCTGAATTGAGGCACATTCCTAATCTTTGATCCTGGTCAAGGTAGGATCGGCCGGCACCTGTCACAATAAAAGAAGACGCAACCGGAGGGTCTATTCGCGTGGCATCATTTGAAAACGATGGCAGCACACCGGGCCTCAGGCGCACGCTGACCTTGCCCTATGTGGTCCTGTATGGTCTGGGCGTTACCGTTGGGGCAGGAATCTATGTCCTGGTGGGCGAAGTCATTTCGCGCGCCGGGGATCATTCTCCTTTGGCCTTTGTCGTGGCCGGTCTGGTGATGCTGTTTCCGGCTGCCTGTTTTGGCGAACTCACCGGCCGCATGCCCTATGCGGCGGCGGAAGCTCATTTTGTCGGCACCGGCTTCAAGTCATCAAAGCTCTTCCTGCTGGCCGGTTTGGCCGTGGCAGCAGTTGTTTTGATCTCATCGGCGGCATTTGCCCACGGCGCCGTTGGCTATCTGTTACAGCTCGTCGACTTGCCGGTCGCAGCGCTGTTGATCGCTGTGATACTTGTGACAGGTATCGTCTCGGTGTTCGAAATCAGAAACTCGATCGCCTTGGCCGGTGTCCTCACGGTCATCGAGGTTGGCGCGCTTTTGGCCATCGTCATCGGTGCCGTGATGAATGGCTATGATCTGTCGGGTCAGGTTGTGAAGACCATTCCAGATGCCACCATGCCAGGACTGTGGAGCGCCATTGCAGCGACCAGCTTGCTGGCCTTTTTTGCGTTCATTGGTTTTGAGGATATCGATTCAATTGCCGAGGAGACGGTCAATCCGCAACAGACCCTGTGGCGCGGCATCTTCCTGACCCTGTTCCTCAGTCTCGTCATCTATATTGCGGTGGTGATTGCCGCGCTGGCCGCCCTGCCAGTGGCCGAATTATCAGGCCACACGGCACCCCTTTCTTTGGTCTTCGCTAAGACCACGCCGTTCTCGCCCTTGATCATCACGCTGATTGCGATTGTTGCGACCATCAACGGCATCATCGTGCAGATGATCATGGCCGCCCGCGTGCTGTATGGTTTGGCCAGGCGTGGTTCGCTGCCTTCTGTTCTAGCCAAGGTGCACCCACTGACCCACACCCCACACATCGCTACCGGCCTGGCCATAATAATTGTTCTGGCTTTGGCCTTGGCCTTCCCCATCACCAAACTGGCCGAATTGACATCGGCAATAACACTGGTCGTCTTCACGCTGGTATGTGCGGCGCTCATTTTGATCAAACGAGATCCGCAGAACGTGGCGCCGCCCGGCACCTTCCTGGTGCCCGTTTGGGCGCCGTATATTGGCATTATCGGGTGTGTAACGCTTTTGATTGCCGGCCTGGCGGCGGGCTGAATGGGGGCGCTTGAAGGCTTTTCGACAATCGTCCTGTTGGCGATCTTTGTCGCATGCGCAGGGTGTATCTGGATTGCCGGCACCCGACTGACACTGTACGGCGATGAACTGTCCCACAGGTTCAACCTGTCGCGCGAGTTCATCGGTTTGATCTTTCTGGCCTTCATCACGGAATTGCCGGAGATCGTCACCACGGTTACCGCCGCGCGCGCTGGCAACCCCTCGCTGGTCCTCGGCAATATGTTTGGCGGCATCACCATGCAGACCGCGATTCTGGCCGTGGCCGACCTGTTCATCGTCAGACATGCTTTGACATCCTGGCCACGCAAGCCAAACCATGCGTTGCTGGGAACGCTGTTGATCTTTCTGCTGGCCATGTTGTTGGCGGTGACCTTTGCCGGCGACTTCGCCTTCATTTTGAATGTTGGCCTCGCAGCAGTCTGCCTGTCGGGTCTGTATCCGCTGGTCATCACAATGCTGCGGCGGTACGACGAAAAACAAAGCTGGGCGCCAATCGATCTGCCTGATCGAGACATCAGCCACGCATCCACCACGGCGCCCAAACAGCGCCTTGGTCAGTTGCGCCTTTCAAACCTGTTGCTGCGCGGATTTGGGGCCAGCACGACAATTCTCGTTGCCGGTGTTCTTCTGGCGCTTGTTGCCGATGCCATCTCCGATCGAACAGCGCTTGGTACTTCCTTCATCGGCATCTTTTTGCTGGCGACAGCAACCTCGCTGCCGGAAATCAGCACAACCTTCGCCGCCGCTCGAATTGGCGCATACACAATGGCCCTGTCAAACATTTTTGGCAGCAACCTGATCATGATAGCCCTGATACTGCCGGCCGATCTCGCCTATTCAGAAGGACCCATTCTGTCCCAGGCCAACAGTCAGGCTCAGTTCAGTCTGGCGATTGGCATCGTTGTAACGGCCATCTATGTTGCGGGTCTGCTGATCAGACGCACCCCATGCGTCCTGGGCGCAGGCATCGATTCCTGGCTGGTGATCGGGGCTTACCTTGGCATGATCGCGGTCTTGCTGGTCGGCCTGTAACCACGGAACTCAAGTCGGACAAGGCAGATATCGCCCTTCAGAAATCCTTCTTTTTGACAATCCTGCCGTCAGTTCGGTCTTGTACCCACTCCTAGCTGGTGGTTTGGTTAGAAGACTGGGCCGCGGTTCGGGCCAGAATGACCGGGTTTGTATGGATTGGGGAAGCAATGGGAAAATCGACACCGTTGTGGCAGCTGAGCGCCACGGAAATTGCCAACGCGACACGGGCCGGCGAGTTGACCGCCCTGGAAGTCACCGAAGCTGCCCTGGCCAGGTTGGAGGAGATCAATCCAACGCTGAATGCCGTCGTCGCCAATTTGGCCGACGAAGCGCGCCGCGACGCCGAAGCCCTCGATCAGGGCGGCAGCGCAAGCGATTTGCCGCTACACGGGGTGCCAGTGACGATCAAGGTCAATGTCGACCAGAAGGGGCACCCGACGACCAATGGCGTGCCCGCCTACAAGGACAATACGGCTCCGGAAGACGCACCGATTGTGCGTAATCTGAAGCGCGCCGGCGCGATCGTGATCGGCCGCACCAATACGCCGGAATATTCGTTTCGGGCCGACACCGACAATCCGCTCTATGGGCGCACCCACAATCCCTGGGGCAAACATTTGTCCGCCGGTGGCTCGTCGGGTGGCGCGGGCTCGGCTGTCATGGCCGGCATCGGCGCCCTGGCCCATGGCAATGACATTGGCGGTTCGCTGCGCTTTCCCGCCTCGGCCAATGGGGCGGTGACGGTCAAACCCGGGCTGGGACGGGTGCCGGCCTGGAACCCAAGCCAGACCGCGGAGCGCGGCATGCTGGCCCAATCCATGTCGGTTCAGGGATTGATCGCCCGCAATGCCTCCGACCTGCACTTGTCCATGCCGGCGACCATCGCTGCAGATCCCCGCGATCCCTTCCACGTGCCCCTGCCCTGGCGTGGACCAGAGTTGGAGCAACCGATCCGGGTGGCCTTCAGCCGCGATGATTTTGGCTTTGGCCTGCACCCGGATGTGGCAGCGGCTCTGGATGCGGCGGCGTCCGCCCTGTCCAATTCCGGCTATGCTGTCGAAGAGGTCGAACCACCGCTGGTCCACGAGGCGGGTGAGATCGGTTACCGCGCTCTGATGGGTGAGGTGAAGGAACTCCTGGGACCGGACATTCATAAAAATGGATCTGACACGCTGATCGCGATATTTGAGGAATATTACCGACAGTTTCCGCCGTTTGAGGGCCGCGAAGAGCTGCAGATGCTGGCACAGCGCTCTCACTATGCGCGGCAATGGTCGCTGTTTTTGGAAGACTACCCGCTCGTCCTGACGCCGTTTCTCCTGGCGCCCTTCTTCACGGCCGGAAGAGATGCAGAAGGCCCCGAGGGCGTGCGTGATGCGCTGGGATGTTCCCATTGGTCGTTTGTTGCCAACTTCACCGGACTGCCGGCCGGCAATCTGCCGACCCGGGTGGCCGATCTGCCCGAGGGCAAGCAGCCGATCGGCGTGCAACTGATTGGCCGACGGTGGCGTGAGGATCTGATCGTCGACGCCATGCAGGCGATTGAAGCGCAGTTACCACCCGTTTGCAGCCAATTGTGGGATCATCTGTCAGCGGACTGACGCCTGATCTGTACCGCCCGTTATTGCCCTCCTTCTCGCTGTTCCATCAGATCCCGCAACACGCCGATGGCAAGGTCTGTCATCGGCGCATGCCGGTTGGTCGGCCAGGCAACCGCCGTTGTGACGATCGATATGTCCTCTTCCAGCGCGACAACGCGGACATTGTCCGGGGCCAAACGATGCATTGAACCCGGCACTAGCGCCAGACCCTGCCCACAGCTGACATAGGCCAACTGCGAAGAAATGGATCTGACTTCGTGCAGGATGCGCGGTGTCAGCCCATGGCGTCGACAGGCGGCCACAATGCTGTCGAAATAGACAGGGCTGACCTTGCGCAATGGCATGACAAGCGGGCTGTCGGCAATTGACGACAGCGGCAGGCTTGCTGCGTGTGCATCACACTGATCGCTTGGCAGGGCAACCGACAGTTTATCAAAGGTCACCGGGAAGCCCTCAAGCCCCTCGCCCGGAACGCCGTCCAATCTGTAAAACGCCATATCGAGCGCGCCGCCGAGCAGTCCGGGCACCGCCTCAGCGCTGTCGATTTCCTGAATGGACACGGTCAGATCCGGCGCCGTGGCGCGCAATTGCTGCATCCATTGGGGAATGATCTCGGTCATGGCGGAGGTTATGGCGCCAACGTTCAAGACGCCGGTCTGGCCCGCCGCCACTTCCTTGACTGTGCGCTCCAGATCCGCCGCCTGATCCATGAACTTCCGCACCGCCGGCACCAAGGCTTGACCGGCCGGCGTGTGCTTGGTTCCCCGTCTGGAGCGCTCAAACAGCTGAACCCCCAGGCTCGCTTCAAGCGCTTTGATCTGTTCGGACAAGGGTGGCTGACTGATGCCAAGACGGTCCGCGGCGCGCCCAAAATGCTGTTCTTCGGCGACCACCAGAAACATTTGCAGCTGCTTGTTCAATCGAAAGTCGATGGGTTTCATCAATCCGACAACTCATATTAAAATCGTATCACAGGCATACAATACCAGTATTTTTCCAATTAACCACACTGTGCCAAATTCGACTTCAGCGCCCATGCGGTTGGACAAAACATCTGCCGTTGCTCCCCCAATTCACAAAAGATCGGCGAGGACGAATTGCCATGACCAGACACCCGGAATTCCACAACATCGACGACGGTAGCGACGCGATTGTGCGCCAATTGGCGGACGGTCTGTCAGCTCACATTTACCCGGGTGATCAGGCGATGATTTCGGTCGTGACGGTCGAACCTGGCGCTGCCGGAACGCTGCATCACCA
>JABSRX010000129.1:6264-15774 GCA_013214695.1 Rhizobiaceae bacterium
CGAAAGCCCGGCTCCGGCTTTGGAACCGACTGAGCCGTGCCGGTTTTTCAACATCAAGCGACATTTCGACGGCTGACCAAGAACGCACTTGCCAAGTGGGCGACAGCGGAAGCGGCCGCGGTTTCCGATTGCCTCAACCGGGCGCAGGCCATGGACGGTGGCATTCAGCCTCTGGATATCGGCATGCGTGTGGTTGGGCAGGCGCGCACGGTTCGCTGTACAGTCGGCGACAACAGCGCCCTGCACGCGGCGATCGAACTTGTGGCGCCCGGAGACGTGCTGGTGGCCGATGCCGGTGGCTTCATGGGCAACGCCATTTGGGGTGGCCTGATGACTCGGGCAGCGCTGCGAAAGGGTATTGCAGGTCTGATCATCGATGGCTGCATTCGTGATCGTCTGGAGATCATCGACGCGGGTTTCCCCTGTTTTGCGCGCGGCAGCGTGCCGGCTGGACCGCACAAGAATTTTGGTGGCGACATTGATGCGCCCATCGCCTGCGGCGGCGTTGCCGTATGCCCCGGGGACCTGGTTGTTGCCGACGCCGATGGTGTCACCATTGTTCCATTGTCACGGGTGGCGAAAGTCCATACGGACTATCTGGCGCTCAAGCAGAAGGAATCGCGGGCCTTGTCTGAACTGGCGCGCGGCGGCACTTTAGCCGAGATCTATGGCGTGCCCCAGGTCACGACGATGGAAGGCTCGGGGCAAGTCGGGGAAAGGAAGTCTGGATGAGCGTTGAACTGCAGCAGCACACCCGGGAGTTAAACGTCGACGGCGTTGCGCTGAACCTGTCGGCCCTGAGCCGAAGTGGCGAAAACACCCCTATTCTTTTTCTGCACGGCTTTGGGTCAACCAAGGAAGACTATGCCGACATCCAGCGCCACCGGGCGCTCGAGAAAATGGCGTTCTGACCTTCGACGCACCAGGTTGCGGCCGATCGATTTGCGCAGACCTGACCCGTGTCACCATTCCCTTCCTGGTCGATACCGCCCTGGCCATGCTTGAAGCCGAGGGGATCAAGCGCTTCCATCTTGTCGGGCATTCGATGGGCGGGTTGACGGCGCTGATGTTAGCCGACGCCCATCCAGAACGCGTTGTCAGCTTCTGCAGCATCGAGGGCAATGTTGCGCCGGAAGACTGTTTTTTGAGCCGCCAGATCCACGATTATCCGGCTGATGATGACCAGGCCTTCTTTGCCGACTTCATATCCCGCGCCAGCCAGGCGCCGGCCTGGTCCAGCCCGCTTTATGCCGCAAACCTGGCGCACAAGGTGCGGGCCGAGGCGGTTCGGGGCATCTTCACCTCCATGGTGGATCTGTCCGACAATGCCGGATTGATGCAGCGCTTTCTCGGCCTGCCCTGCCCCACAATGTTCATGTATGGCGACCAGAACGCGACGCTGAGCTATTTATCGGACATTCAGTCCAAAGGCGTGGAACTCGCCGAAATACCCGAATGCGGCCATTTCCCGATGTATGCCAATCCAACGGAGATGTGGCGTCGGCTGACACAGTTCTTCGCGGCCGCTGAAGCAAGCGCGTGACGACCTACATATTCGGATAAACCGGACCTTCGGCACCCTGGGGTGGTACCCAGTTGATGTTCTGGTTCGGGTCCTTGATGTCACACGTCTTGCAGTGCACGCAGTTCTGGGCGTTGATGACGTATTCGGCATCAGCCGCGCCCTCTTCTGCTGCATCGCCTTTGGAATCGACCCACTCATAAACACCGACCGGGCAATAGCGCCGGGACAGGCCGGCAAACTTGCCGAATTCTGATTCCTTCTGCAGATCCGCGTCCTGCAGTTTCAGGTGCTTGGGCTGATCTTCCTCGTGGTTGGTGTTCGACAGGAACACCGAAGAGGAGCGATCAAAGGTCAGCTTGCCATCCGGGCGGGCATATTCGATCGGCTTGTGCATGGAAGCCGGTTCGGTCGCCTGATAGTCGGCCTTTTCGTGCTTCATCGTGCCAAACGGCGACCAGCCGAAGAACAGCGAAGTGCACCACATGTCGAGACCGGAAACGGCCATGCCGACAACCGAGCCGAACTTGGTGATCAGCGGCTTGACGTTGCGCACCGGCTTCAGGTCCTTACCGATTTCCGAATTGCGCCAGGCGGCCTCGTAGCTCGCCAACTCGTCATTGGCGCGGCCGTCTTTCAGCGCTGCTGCCACGTGTTCCGCGGCCAACATGCCCGACAACATGGCGTTGTGGCTGCCCTTGATGCGCGGCACGTTTACAAAACCGGCCGAACAGCCCATCAGCGCGCCGCCTGGGAAGGACAGACGCGGTACCGACTGCCAACCGCCCTGGGTGATGGCGCGGGCGCCATAGGCAATGCGCTTGCCGCCTTCCAGCAGCGGCGCGATCGAGGTGTGGGTTTTGAATTTCTGGAACTCGTCGAACGGTGACAGATACGGGTTCTTGTAACCCAGAGCCACGACGTAACCGACATAAACTTGGTTGTTCTCGATGTGGTAGATGAAGGAGCCGCCGTCCTGGTTGTTTTCCAGCGGCCAACCCAGCGTGTGCATGACGGTGCCTTCGTTGTGCTTCTCCGGATCGATTTCCCACAGCTCCTTGAAGCCGAGACCGAATTTCTGCGGGTTGGCATGTTCATCGAGATTGAAGTTGTTGATCAGGCTCTTGGCCAGCGACCCGCGGGCACCTTCGCCGATCAGCACATATTTGCCGTGCAGCTCGACACCGCGCTCGAAATTCGGACCCGGTGTGCCGTCGCGCTGGACACCCATGTCGCCGGTGGCCACTCCGATCACAGCGCCATCGTCGTTGTAGACAACTTCGCTCGCGGCAAAGCCCGGGAAAACCTCGACGCCGAGCGCTTCGGCCTTTTCAGCCATCCAGCGACAGACATTGCCGAGCGAGACGATGTAATTGCCGTGATTGTTCATCAGCTTCGGCATCGCCCATGTTGGCAGCGGGATCTTGCCCGCCGGGCCCATCATGTAAAACTTGTCCTTGCGCACCGGCACCTTGAAAGGGTGATCTTCCTCATCGCGCCAGTCGGGGAAAAGGCGATCAACGGCGATCGGGTCGATCACCGCGCCAGACAGAATATGCGCGCCGATTTCAGCGCCCTTTTCCAGCACAACCACGTTGATGTCAGGGTCAATCTGCTTCAGCCGGATGGCCGATGCGAGACCCGATGGGCCACCGCCCACGATCACAACGTCGAATTCCATGCTCTCGCGTGGTTCAAGCTCTTCGCTCATGGCAATTTCCCTTTCGCCAGTCATTTCTTGGGCAGCCGCCCTGCCCCTTGCTTTGCCGTTTAAACTAAGGTGTTTGTTGGATCAATCGAATTGCAATTCCGACAATTCACGTCGCCTGCCTGATTTTCTTCAACACCGAGGAACCGGTGGCCAGCAGGTTGCCGGCACCGTCAAAAACCTGCCCGTCGGCATAGACCACCGAGCGCCCTGCCCGCGAGACCTTCGCCACCGCGTAAATATGCTCATGTTGTGGGGCGGCGAGATAATTGGTGTTGAGCGACAGGGTGACCACTAGCTGGCTGGCGTCGGGCGAGCTTGAACGGCTCGCTGCCATGCCACAGGCACTGTCCAGCAGGATGGCGTGAATACCGCCATGCAGGCTGTTGTGGCGGTTGGTGTGGCGCCCGTCCATCAGCATGTGGGTTTCGCAGCGGTCTGCGAAGATCCGGTTTTCGTAACCGAGATTCTTTTGCAGGCCGGTTTCCCCCGCAATCACCCGCTCCGGCTGCTCACCGTCCGGTGGGATCTGCCAGCTTGTCATCAGCCAGCGGGTCCACCGCTGACGATCCGCTGCAGGTGATGGTCCTCATCGCCGAACAGGTGGTCGATCATGATGATGCGCTTGGCGAAATGGCCGACAGCATATTCCCAGGTCATGGCAATGCCGCCGTGCATCTGGATGCTTTCCTCGGCGATCTTGCGACCGGAGCGACCGATCAGATTTTTCAGCGCCGACATGTTCCAGTCGCGCTCCGCCGGGGCGCTGCCCATGTGACCTGCTGCGTTGATGACGGCTGAACGGATCTGCTCGCGCTCGATCATCATATCGGCCATGCGGTGCTGCAGGGCCTGGAACTTGCCGATCGGCACGCCGAACTGTTTGCGGGTCTTGAGATATTCAAGCGTCATGTCGATGGCCACTTCGATGGCGCCGAGGGCTTCCGCCGAAACGGCGAGAATGCCAGCCGCATTGGCCGCTTCCAGCGCCGCCAGGCCCTCGCCTTCGCCACCAATTAGGGCATCGGCAGAGACGTCAACGTCCTGCAAGGCGATCTCGGCCGCCTGGTATCCGTCGACCGTGCCGTAGCTGCGCACATGCACACCGTCTGCATTGGCCGGCACCAGAAACAGGCTGATGCCATCCGCGTCATCACCATTGCCAGATGTGCGCGCCGACACGACGAGTGCGTCAGCGGAACCGCCGGAAATCACCACGGCCTTGTTGCCGTTGAGGCGGTAACCGTCGCCGGTCTTTTCGGCGCTTGTCTCCACATGGTTCAGCGTGTAGCGGCTGGCCGGCTCACCATGAGCCAGCGCCAACTGGCTCTCACCGGAAATTGCCGCTTCGATCTGATCGCCATGCGATCCGGTGGCGGCGAGCGCCGTTCCGGCCAACAGGGTGGCGAGAAACGGTTCGACGACCAGGCCGCGCCCGAGTTCTTCAAACACCACGGCGATGTCAAAACCAGCGCCGCCAAAACCGCCAACGTTTTCATCAAACAGGGCGCCGACAACGCCCAGCTCAGCGAGCTGCTGCCAGTGCTCGGGCGAATAGCCCTGCTCCAGCTTGACGTTGGCGTGGCGGGTATCAATGTCATATTGATCGCGCACAAAGCGGCCGACCATGTCCGCCAGCATCTGACGTTCTTCAGTATGGGAAAAGTCCATGTCGCTTACAGCCCCATCATCATCTTGGAAATGATATTGCGTTGAATCTCGTTCGACCCGCCATAGATGCTGGTCTTGCGGTGGTTGAAGTAATCCACGGCAATCGGGTTGGCGTAGTCCGGCCCGATCGGCTCTTCATTGTAGCCAAGATCCAGCGCTTCGGAGACAAACGGCATGGCGTAAGGCCCGAGCGCCCGGCGGGTCAGATCGTTGATCGACTGGCGCAGCACAGTGCCCTTGATCTTCAGCATCGAAACTTCCGGTCCCGGAGGTGCCCCGTCGGCGGCGGCCTGCATGATGCGCATATTGGTGGTGCGCATAGCCGACAGGTCAATTTCGAGTTCGGCCAGACGGGAAGCAAAGCGCGGATCATCGGCCAGCGGCTTGCCATTCATTTTCTGGTCGCGGGCAATGTGCTTCAGGTGATCGATGCTGGCCATCGCATCGCCCACACCGGCAATGCCGGAGCGCTCGTGGACCAGCAGATATTTGGCATAGGTCCAGCCCTTGTTTTCCTCGCCGACCAGATTGGAGGCCGGAATGCGCACATCGGTGAACCACACTTCGTTCACCTCATGGGTGCCTTCGAGCAGGATGATTGGGCGCACTTCAACGCCCGGCGTGTTCATGTCGACCAGGACAAAGGAAATGCCTTCCTGTGGCTTGCCTTCCTTCGACGTGCGCACCAGGCAGAAGATCCAGTTGGCGTGCTGGCCGAGTGTCGTCCAGGTCTTTTGCCCGTTGAGCACGTATTCGTCGCCATCGCGCACAGCGGTCATTTTCAGCGACGCCAGGTCGGAACCGGAACCGGGTTCGGAATAGCCCTGACACCACCAGTTTGTGCCGTCGAGAATGCGCGGCAGATGGTATTCCTGCTGTTCCTTAGAGCCAAACGCCATCAGCACCGGGGCCAGCATGTTGAGGCCGAACGGGACAACGCGCGGTGCGCCGGCGGCATTGCCCTCGACATCGAAGATATCGCGTTGAATGGCGTTCCATCCCTTGCCGCCAAAGGCTTCCGGCCAATGGGCATTGAGATAGCCGGCATCGTTGAGAATGGCGTGCCAGGCTTCCATATCCTGCTTGGTCAGCCGCTTTTTTTCCAACACCTTGCGGCTGATGTCGCCGGGCAGTTTTTCAGCGAAAAAGTCGCGCACTTCCTGCTGGAAGGCCTGTTCGTCTGCAGTGTAGTTCAAGTCCATCTTGGTCTCCGATCAAGTCTGAGCGCCTACATGGCGCTGGTGCCGCCGTCGAGCGCCACCGCCTGTCCTGTCATGAATGAATTGCGTGGATCACAGATCCACAGCATGGAGCGGGTGATTTCCTCCGGCTCCGCCAAACGCCGCATCGGGATGCCGCGTGTGAGATAGTCTTCGGCCTTCTTGTCGCCTCCCGCATCGGCCAGCAGGCCGTCTTCGACCATGGGCGTGCGGGCGAAGGCCGGGCACAGCGCATTGATGCGAATGCCCCGGCGCACATATTCCAGCGCGGCGGATTTGGTCAGTCCAACCACACCGTGTTTGGCCGCCGCATACATGCCGATGGTCGGTGCACCACCGATGCCCGCCAACGAGGCGATGTTGAGAATGCTTGAGCGACGGTCCTGTTCCTTGAAAGCCGTTTCCATCACCGGGATCTGATGCTTCATGCCAAAGAACACACCCATCAGGTCGACCTGGATGGTCATCTGCGCCTGGGCAGAATCGACATCCGCTGTCCGAGCTGGGTCATGGCTCATGCCAGCATTGTTGATGGCGATGTCCAGCCGTCCGAACGTGCTCATCGCCAGTTCAACGGTTTCGCGGCAATGGTCTTCCTCGGCAACCGACCCGGCGAGACTGGCCACCTTAATGCCCTTGGATTCAAGCGCCGCCACATGCTCGGCCAGTCCGGCTTCGTTGAAGTCGCTGAGCACCAGATTGGCGCCGCGCTCGGCAAACAACTGTGACGCGGAGCGGCCAAAGCCCCCTGCACCACCGGTGATCAACACCGTCTGCCCCTCAAAAATCTGCTCGCTCATGATGCCTCATATCTGTCAATTTCGTTTTGCGCCGCCTGGGCCAACAGCGGAATGGCCATCGCCATTTCCTTGGCCCGTTTCGGGTTGGAGGCATTGCCGTCCAGCGCCCGTTTGTAGACGCCCTGCAAGATGCCGGTCAGCTTGAAGAAGCAGAAGGCGATGTAAAACGGCCAGTCGGGGATCGAGTCGATGCCGCGTCGCTTGCAATAGGCAGCGACATAGTCTTCTTCGGTCGGAATACCGATTGCCGCACGGTCAATGCCGCCAAGGCCGCGCATGCCGGATTGATGGGGCAAGCGCCACTGCATGCACTGATAGGCCAGATCGGCCAGTGGATGGCCGAGGGTCGACAATTCCCAGTCGAGCACCGCGATCACCTCGTCGCGGTCGGGGGCGAAGATCATGTTGTCGAGGCGGTAGTCGCCATGCACGACGGAGACGACACCATCATCTTCCGGCATATGCTCTTCCAGCCAGGAGATGACATTGTGCACGGTTGGATTGTGCTCGACCTCCGAGGCCCGGTATTGCTTCGCCCAGCGGTCGGTCTGACGGGCGAAATAGCTGCCGGGCTTGCCAAAATCAGACAGGCCCGCGGCGTCGACATTGACACTGTGCAAATGGGCCAGCGTGGCGTTCATGGCATCATAGATGGCAGCGCGAGAAGCTGTGTCGTCACCGCATTCGGGAACCGCCGGGTCCCAAAAGATACGGCCTTCGAGATACTCCATGACGAAGAACATGCGGCCAATCGGTGATGGATCCCCCTCTTCCGACAAGGCCAGCATTTTGGGCACCGGCACATCGCTCGATGCCAGCGCGTTCATGACGCGGAATTCGCGGTCAACCGCATGGGCCGATTTCAACAGCTCACCCGGCGGCTTGGCACGCAGCGCATAGGTACCGGACTCGGCTGTCACCTTGAAGGTCGGATTGGACTGTCCCTGGCCAAATTTTTCCAGCGCCTGAAAACCGGCAAAGCCCGGCACATGGGCTTCCAGCCAGGGGATCAGCTGTTTTTCATCCAGTTGGGCGGTCATCGCTTACACACTCAGAGCTCTAAGACGCGGATGCCGCCATGGCTTTTTGAACCATCTTCATCACATGGTCATTGCCCTGCAGATGCTCAACGGCCCCGTCCATATCGGTCATCGCCGACCAGTTTTCGGCAATCGCCTCAGCGGTACGCTGCTCTTCCGGCAGGAACACCCCTTCGGCTTCCATCAGCTTGGCCACTGTATAGCCACCGGCACCGGCCAGCAGAATGTTGCGGCTCGGTGCCTCCTTGGAGCCGAGGAAGACAACGGCCGGCGTCACCCATTTCGGGTCCAGCAGTTCCAGCGCGGCGGGTGGAATGACGTCTTCGGTCATCCGGGTCGCCGCTGTCGGCGAAATGCAGTTGACGTGGATGTTGTTCTTGGCGCCCTCGATGTGCAGCGTGTTCATCAGACCCCAGACGCCGGTTTTCGCGGCGCCATAATTGGCCTGACCGAAATTGCCGTAAATGCCGGATGTCGAGGTCGTCATGACGATGCGGCCGTAATTCTGCTCTTTCATCTGGTTCCAGACAGCGAGCGAGCAATTGGCCGAGCCGGTCAGGTGCACGGCGATTACCGCGTCCCATTCTTCACCGCTCATTTTGCCGAAGCTGCGATCGCGCAGGATGCCCGCATTGTTGACCAGCACATCGATGCGGCCATAGGCATCCACCACTTGCTGGACCATGGCGTTGACCTGATCGCGGTCCGCCACATTGGCCCCGTTGGCCATACCGGTGCCGCCGGCCGCTTCGATTTCTGCCACCACGGCCTGTGCCGCTTCCGAGGATCCGCCAGTGCCGTCACGGGCACCGCCAAAGTCGTTGACCACAACCTTGGCGCCACGGCGGGCGAATTCCAGCGCATGGGCCTTGCCCAGTCCGTTGCCCGCACCGGTTACGATGACAACCTGATCGTCAAAACGAATATCGCTCACACTATTTCTCCAAAACCGTATAGCCCAACCACTCGGCTTTCAGGGCCGGACGCGGTTCGTCTTCAATTTCCACCGTCACCGCGCGGGTGATCAGCACGCTGTTTTCTGTCTTCTTTTCCACCGACTTGGTGACGAACTTGGCCCGCACCTTCGATCCGACCTTTACTGGCGTGATGAAGCGGATCTTGTTGAAGCCATAATTGATCCCCATCACCGTGCCTTCCAAAGGCACTTCGCAGTCAAAGCTCATGGCTGAAAGCAGCGACAGCGTCAGAAAGCCGTGGGCGATCGTGCCGCCAAACGGCGTGTCGGCGGCCCGCTCCGGGTCGACATGGATATATTGCCAATCCTCGGTCTTGTCGGCAAAGCCGTCGATGCGGCTCTGATCGATCTCGTACCAGCGGGAAAAGCGCTCTTCGCCTTCCACCTGCTTCAGCAGTTCATCCATCGAAATTGTTTTTGAAAGGTCCATGATCACTCCACCTCAGGGAACAGGGATTCATCACCGGTATGTACCAGATATCCGCCATCCAGCGGAATCGTTGTGCCGGTCACATAGGAGCCACCATAACCGCACAGGAACAAAGTGGCCGCAGCAATGTCTTCGGGACGCCC
>JABSRX010000130.1 GCA_013214695.1 Rhizobiaceae bacterium
TGGGAACAGATTTTCGAAGGAACAGATGCCTGTTTCGCCCCCATCTTGACGATGGAAGAAGCGCCAAAGCATCCCCACAATGTCAGCCGTGGGGTTTTTCAAACCGTCGATGGTGTCGTCCAGCCAGCACCTGCCCCCCGATATGGCAGTGCAGCTTTGCCCACGCGCCCAACTGATATGAAGCCTGTCGACGTCGATGCCGTTCTGGCTCACTGGAGTTAACCTGGAACCGGCAAGGTATCGCTTCGACGCTGTGTCACCAGATTGCCCTTGATCTCCCGCAACAGCTTCTTTTTGAAGGCCCGTTTGAAGTCGAAATAGTCCTTGGCCCGTTCGACAAATGCGCCGGGGCCACCAATGACACGGTTGCGCAAGTAATGGTGCAGGTAGGAAACCTCATTGACCACCGCCAGGGCATTAATCGTCGTGCCCTCGCGCACCACAAAATCCCGCATTTCTTCTACACGGTTGCCATCGTTGTTTTCGCCATCAGCAATGACATCGATCACCCGTCGGTCGGCGCGCATCGGCTCTTCCTTAAAGGCCAGTTGACTGAACTGCAGCGCTCCGGAGATGGAGGTACCACCATTCACCGTCTTGCGGCTCATGCGCGCTGCGGAATTGGCAAAGCGAATGGCGTCGCCGGGTGTGGCAACCGTCGTCCAGGGGATGGCAACTTTCTGCGTACCCGATGTCGACCAGTGCACCACCAACACGTTGATGCGGCCGTGATAGCCGTCGGCAATGGCCGAGAGAATTTCAGGATCTGAAAAGGCCGCCGCGATTCCGCCAGCCTGCAGGGCATATTCGCTGGCGTTGACGCTCCAGGAACAGTCCATCGCGATCACAAGATTGAGATCGGCCCGTTGAGATTGTGCGTGTGCAACCGCCAGCAGCAGCCAAAGTGAGACCATGGCTGATGCAAATCGCAGGATCATCCAGGCGACAGGCCGCGCAGGCGCTCAGAGCGGCGCCGCAACAGCTCCACGGTGGTCAGCAGGATGATCGACATCACGACCAGGATCGTCGCAACGGCCAGAATGGTTGGGCTGATTTGCTCGCGCAGGCCCGAGAACATCTGACGTGGGATGGTGCGCTGATCAACATCTGCGAGGAAGATGACCGCTACGACTTCGTCGAGTGATGTGATGAAGGCAAACAGAGCACCGGAAATCATGCCGGGTGTGATCAGAGGCATGATGACTTTGGTAAAGGTTGTCCACCCATTGGCACCCAGCCCCTCACTGGCGCGGATCAGCGAGCGATCAAAGCCAGAAAGCGTTGCTGTCACAGTGATGATCACAAAAGGCACGCCCAAAGTGGCATGGGCCAGGGTCAGCCCGAGATAGGTATTTGCCAGACCTTTTTCATAGCCAGGAATAATGCCCTGCATGGTGCCGCCGTAGAAGAAGAACATGCCTGTTGCGGTGATCACCAGCGGCACGATCATCGGCGAGATCAACAGGCTGGTGATGGCAGAGCGGAAAGGCATTTCCGGCCGCGACAGCCCAAGCGCTGCCAGCGTACCGAACCCGGTGGCCAGCAGGGTCGATACAATCGCCAGGAAGAACGAATTGCGCATGGCGCGGATCCAGGTGGCATTGTTCCACATATCCGTCCACCAGCCTTCATCACCGTCTGGTGCTGTCATGCCGAAGCGCCAGATATCCTGATACCAACGGGTCGAATAGGCTGACGGATCAAGCGCCATCATGCCTTCGGTGAAGGAGAAATAGGGCTCGGCGTTAAACGACAGCGGAATGATGATCAGGATCGGCAGGATCAGGAAAATGAAGATGCAGGTGCAAACCGCCAGGAAGATGTACTTGCCAATCTTGTCCTGAGTGGAGGCATAGGCCGGCAGATCGTTCATGGCAAAATAAGGAATGCCAAAAATGATCAGGAAGCCCAGCATGCCGGCAAACGATTGCGTATAGAGCAGGAACAGCAGGGTCGCGATGATCAGAGCGGCGAAACCGCGTGTCTTGCATTTGTCGATGAATGACATGGTCGCCCCCTTAACCGAACTTCAGATTGTCGACGCCGACAAGCTTGTTGTAGATCCAGTAGAAGACCAGCACGACCACCAGCAGAATGGTGCCGAGCGCTGCCCCCAGTGACCAGTTCAACGTCTTCTTGATGTGATCGGCGATCAGGTTCGAAATCAACAGACCGTCACTACCGCCGACCAGCGCCGGGGTGATGTAATAGCCGATCGCCAAGATGAACACCAAAAGCGTACCCGCAGCGATGCCCGGAATGGTTTGCGGGAAGTAGACCTTGGTGAAGGCGTAGGTTCCGCTGGCCCCCATGGAACGGGCAGCTCGCATATAGCTTGGCGGGATAGTCTTCATCACCGAATAGAGCGGCAGGATCATGAACGGCAACAGAATATGCACCATCGAGATCACCGTACCGGTGATGTTATAGATCATCTGGATGCGGCTCTCATCCGCGATGATGCCCAGATAAACCAGAATGTTGTTGATGATACCCGACTTCTGCAGCATTGCGATCCACGCACTGGTTCGCACCAATAGTGATGTCCAGAAGGGCAACAGCACCAGGATCATCAGCAAGTTCGACGTTCGAAGCGGTAGCGTCGATAAGAGATACGAAACCGGATAAGCGATGATGAAGCATAGCGCCGTGATCAGCGCCGATATCCAGATCGTTTTCCATAATATGGGGAGATAAATCCGGTAGAGCTCATCGGCCTGTACAATGCTGCCGGACTCGTCAAATTTGCGGTCCGTCGCGGCCAGGTAGAAGGCAATCGTATAGTCGTTGGTTACCCGCTGCAACGTGCGCCAAAGATGAGGACTGTCCCATCGCTTGTCGATCTTGACCAGCGCATCAAAATACGGACCTTCGGTGATCCTGCCGGCACGGCGGGCGGTTTTGGTGAACAGGCTTCGCGAGCCTGGAATCTCGTAGTTTACGCGGGTCGCAAGGTTACCGATAGTCTTGCCCACTTCCCGGTTCTTGCGGGCAGCGGCCATGTCTTCAACGAGGATCTTAACAATATCGTCGGAAGGAATGCCCTGGTCGGCATCCCAGTCTTTGATCGCAACCGCGAAGTTCGGCACCACATTTGAGCCAGTTGGGTTGTGAAAAGAGCGGTAAAGCATCTGCCCAATCGGCAGAACAAAGGAAACAAGCAGGAACAGAACAAGCGGCACGGTCAGCAAAAACGCCCGCATTTTCATACGGCGTGTGGTGCGTGCCAGCTTTTCCTTCAGCGGCATGCCATCCGCTGCCAGAAGCGGAGCTTCACTCTTACTCATCGACGCATCTGTCANCGCGGATACCTACTTCTTCACGGGTTGACCCGAAGGGNCCAGCAAAAGGGCGCGGGTTTTGGCCCGCGCCCCTTCGTTAGTCAGATTAGTTCGCCAGCCAAGCGTTGAAACGCTCGTTCAGCTGGTCAGCATTGTCAGCCCAGAACTCAAAGTCGGACTGAGCAGCATTGGCCAGGTTTGCCGGATTGGTCGGCATCTGCGGGCCCATGTCGATGTCTTTGTTGTGGTACTTACCAACCAATGGTGCCGAAGACTTACGTGCAGGACCATAGGAGATGTAAGAAGCCTGAGCAGCCAGCTGCTCTGTAGCGGTGGAGAACTTCAGGAACTCCATAGCTGTGTCCAGGTTCTTGGCGCCTTTAGGAATAACCCACAGGTCCAGGTCATAGATCTGACCGTCCCAGACGATTTCAAATGGCTTACCTTCACCGGCAACAGCGTTGAAGATACGGCCGTTATAAGCAGTCGTCATTGTAACTTCGCCGTCAGCCAGCATCTGTGGTGGCTGAGCACCAGCTTCCCACCAGACAACTTCAGACTTGATGGTGTCGAGCTTAGCGAATGCGCGATCAACACCTTCTGGTGTGCCCAGTACGTCGTAAACTTCAGAAGCAGGAACGCCGTCAGCGATCAGAGCGAATTCCAGGTTAACCTTGGCGCCCTTACGCAGGCCGCGCTTGCCAGGGAACTTCTGCAGGTCGAAGAAGTCAGCCATGGTTTTTGGACCATCAGCGATTTTCGAGGAATCGTAAGCGTAGATGGTGGACCAAACGATGTTGGCGACAGCGCAATCGTACAGAGTGCCGGCCAGGAAGTCGTCAGTCGCAGGTGTACCGTCAGCGCCAGCTGGCAGAGACGCGTGATCGATTGTTTCCAACAGACCTTCGTCACATGCACGGATGGCGTCGGACAGCTCAACGTCAACAATATCCCAAGTTACGTTGCCGGCTTCAACCTGAGCTTTAATCTCAGCAATGCCGCCGTTGTAGTCTTCGGAATTGATCTTGGCGCCAGTCTTAGCGATGAATGGCTTGTGGTAGGCTTCAACCTGAGATTTGGTGTAAGCGCCACCCCAGGACACAACGGTCAGTTCTTTTGCATTTGCTGCAACTGAACCAAGTGCCACTGCAACACCGATAGCAGTGCTGGTAAGCAGTTTATTGAGTTTCATTTTTAGTCTCCCTTTGAGTTGACCTGGCCACAGGGCCAGATTGATCGTCGAACCCGCCGAGAAATTGCGGATCCGAAATTCGAAATGCTGTCTTAGGACAGCGGGTCCAAAGCGCGGCAGTCGGCAGCTTGCCACCCAACTTTCACCTTGGCTCCTTCAGACATCGGCTTGTTACCCGCATTGTTGGGCACCTTGACGATGAATTCGGTATTTCCAGCGACGTTCATCCGAGTACGAATGTGGTCGCCGAGATAAATCAGTTCGAGAATCTCACCGGTAATCGCGTTGTCGGTTTTGCCTTTGGCAGGCTCGATCTCGACACGCTCTGGGCGCAGGGAAAGAGTGGTTCTTTCGCCCACACCGCCAACATTGACCGCCGCCGCGGTAACAGATCCGCCGCCATCAAGATCAACAGTGGCAATACCGTCTGTCAGTTTGGTGACCTTGCCAAACAACTTGTTGTTCTCACCGATGAACTGAGCAACGAAGGAATTCTGCGGCCGCTCATACAGTTCATCCGGCGTCGAAAGCTGCTGAATAACCCCGTCATTGAACACCGCGATGCGATCCGACATGGTCAGTGCTTCTGCCTGGTCGTGGGTCACGTAAACAACCGTCACGCCCAAATTCTCATGGATGTGCTTGATTTCGTACTGCATCTGCTCGCGCAGCTGCTTGTCGAGCGCACCCAGAGGCTCGTCCATCAGGATCAGTTTCGGATCAAACACCAGTGCTCTGGCCACGGCAACACGTTGCTGCTGACCACCGGAAAGCTGTGCCGGACGACGTCCGCCCATCTGCGGCAGCTCAACCATTTCGAGCGCCCGCTGAACCTTGGCTTCAATTTCGGCTGCGCCCATTTTGCGGACCAGCAGCGGGAACGCCAGGTTCTCAGCCACGGTCATATGGGGGAAAAGCGCGTAATTCTGGAACACCATCCCGATGCCGCGCTTGTTTGGCGGCACGTTGTTAATCGACACACCGCCCAAATAGATTTCACCATGGGTGGCGGGTTCGAAACCGGCCAGCATCATCAGCGATGTGGTTTTGCCGGAGCCGGATGGACCGAGCATCGTTAGAAACTCGCCTTCCGGAATGTCGAGATTGAGATCTTTTACGACGAGGGTTTCACCGTCGTAACTCTTTTGGACCTTATCGAAGCGAACAAACGCCTGCGAATCCGCGTCCATGGACTGCTCTGCGGCCAAACTCAAACTGGCACTCCCCTGTCGTCGATCAGGCTATTCAACCCGACTCTTTTATTTTCCGGTGAATTCTTCACCTTGTTGCGGAATGAATAATTCCAGATAGCAATCAACAACGGTTCGATTGCGACGTCAACAGCTTGAGGCGACGGGAAAGGCGTAATTTTTTGAGTTTATTTGCCCGTTTGCGACAATTGCCAATCAATTAAGCGGAAAAAGCTGCCAATTGCCCATTCAATGATCATTTGTGGCCGCGGGCGTGAAAGATATATCCCAGAAAATTGAGCAAAACCTGTGCTGCCAATGTGCTGGTCGAACCACTGTGATCGTAGTCCGGGGCGACCTCAACCAAGTCTATTCCGACGATCGGATTGCGCTTCGTCAGTTCCTGCAAAAATTCCATAACCTCGTAATACAAGAAGCCCCCATGGCTGGGCGTTCCTGTTCCAGCGGCAATCGACGGATCAAAGCCGTCAATATCAATGGTGACATAAACCCGCTGGCCTTCCGGAACCCGTTTGGCCATTTCGCGCGCGCCAATCGCCCGGAACTGGCGCACCGACTGAATGTCGGATCCAGCCTTGCGGGCATCCTCATAGCCATCCCTGGCGGTTGATGAGACGTTGCGGATGCCAAACTGGGAAAGGCCGGTCACATAATCCTTCTCAGACGCCCGGCGCATTGGATTGCCGTGGCCAAATTTCACCCCATGGCGGACATCGACAAAGTCCAGATGGGCGTCGATCTGCACCAAATGAAACGGTTCTTCGTCGCTGAATGCGTTGATGCAGGGAATATTGACCGAATGGTCCCCCCCAAGAACCACCGGCAGAGCTCCGGCCGCAAGAATTTTGCGGACACCAAATTCAATATTGGCATGGCTGGTCATAGTGTCAGTATGAACAATGTCGGCATCGCCCATGTCGACAATCGAAACCGACCCCGGCAGGTAGGTCACATCGTCTTCGTGGTCATAGGCACCTGCATGGCCAAACGAGAAAAGCGTTGACGCTTCGCGTATGGCGCGGGGTCCAAAACGCGCACCGGCACGAAACTGGGTCCCAAAATCAAACGGGGCGCCGAGAATGGCGCAATCGGCCTGAATGTTGTCCCAATCAGTGCAGATCGGACGCTTGCCAAAGGAAGAAATTCCAACGAAGGGCAGGTTCAGGCGACCTGTGTCATATCCGTGCTCGGCCATGATGTTCTTTGCAGTCTCAATTCAAGTTGGCGCGAACTCTGCCCCAACTGATTTCAAATTGCACGAACTAACGCAATATCCACTGGGTGCTGCGCAACTTGACCTTGCCCACCTGAACCATGCGGCGGTTTTTGTTCGAGGCCATGCGGAATATATTGGGCTTGAGCTTGATCGTTTTGCGTTTCGCTGCTGCCACCTTAACCCGCTTAACACCTGAAGCCTTGCGTTCGCGGTCGCCCTTTGACCCGACGGCGGCAATTGATTTTTTCATCTGTGCCACCGGCTTGGATTTGATCGCCGATGAACCGCCATAGGACTCGGAATTCTTTGCGCTGTTGAGCGAAGCGATGACGACCGGTGCTGGTTTGATCTTACGATCCTTCTTGGCAACGATATGCACGACCTTGTAACCCTCGGCCTTCAACGTATCGAGCAGGTCTGGCAGCATGCGCGCCGTGCGGGAATGAATATCATGCATCAAAATGATGCCACGTCCCTGCTTGCGCAGTTTACCCATAATCCGGTTATGGATCTGTTTCGGCGTGTTTTTCTTCCAGTCCAGAGCATCAATATTGGCTCCAAAAGCAATCAGCCCCTTTTTCTTCAGCAACCGGTCCGTGCGCTTGCTGCGGGCCAGATACGGATAGCGGAAGAACGGGATTCGTGGCTCTGTTGAAGCATCATTGTAGGCAATTTTCTGCAGTCGACTGACACCGCGGTCGATCAGATTTTCAATCTGCTGAGAAGAATAATTCGGCAGGCGGTTGTGGGAATGCGTGTGATGGGCAAGCGTATGGCCTTCCCGCACAACTTTGCGCACCAGTGTCGGATAGGCCCGCGCCATCGTGCCAACATAGAAGAAGGTGGCCTTGACGCACTCTTCTTTCAACGACTTGAGGATGCGCGATGTGTTGCCTTTGATCGGGCCGTCATCGAAGGTGAGGATGACCTCCTTGTGCTTCAGCCCAAGGCTGGCTTCCTTGCCGTTAATGGTGGTGTGTTTTTTGGGGTCAATTTCCAACACGCGGCTTGTGCCGAGTGCATCTGGTGCACAACGGGCGATGGCTGCTGACGTGAATGAAAAAACGAGGCCAATGCCGACCAGGCAGGACAGAATACGCAAAACCAAAACCCATACTCACTACTCTAGGGCACTGCCGTGCGACTTGCGCAGCGGCCAACATGAAACATGGTAAACAAGAATGGTTAACCGCCGGTGAAGCAACAAAGCGGCGGATCTTAGGGACTCCGAAACAGGGAGCACCCCCGACGATTAAAGGCTGAGAAACGGTATGCGGAAATAAAAAGGGCCGCCGTTTCCGGCAGCCCTTTGAGTTGATACCTGAGGCTGGAGTTAGCCGCGGCCCTTCCATGGAACCAGCTTGTTCTCTGCCATCCGCATCAGCACGTCGATGCCGAAGCCAATGATACCGATGATGATGATACCGATGATAACGATATCGGTCAGCTGGAACTTCGATGCGGCAATGATCATCTTACCGGCACCTTTTTCAGCTGCCACCAGTTCTGCGGCAACAACCGTGCCCCAACAAACACCCATGGCAACACGGGCGGCCGTGAATATTTCCGGCAGTGAGTTCGGCAGGATCACCTTGAGCAACAATTGGGTCTTAGTCGCACCCAGTGAGTAGGCCGCGTGCACTTTGGAAATGTTCACGCCGGACACCCCTGCCCTTGCACCGATGATCATGATCCACAAGGCGGCCAGGAACAGCAGGCTGACCTTGCCCTGCTCGCCGATGCCGAACCAGATGATGACCAGCGGGATGAGCGCCAACGGCGGAACCGGCCGCATGAACTCGACAATTGGGTCAAACCAGCCGCGCAGCCAGGAATTCAGCCCCATGGCAAAGCCCAGCGGAATGCCGAACAGACAGCCCAGGAAGAAGCCAAGCACCACGCGGATCAACGACCACATGACGTTTTCCCAAAGTCCAACGCCCTGATAGCCTTCCGCGTTGAGCTCGAGGAAACGGCTCCAAACCTGCTCTGGTGGCGGCAGATAAAGCGCCTCCATGGTTGGGCCCGTATAGGGACGAACCTGCAGGCTGCCAGCATTTGTCATCAACACTGTACCGTTGGCGATTTCGACAGTTTGGTTGGGTTGGATCGGCTGGCCGTTGACGGCCGTTACCTTATACTCTTTTTCCTTGCCGCCTTCGTCATTGCGCTGAGCCCGCAGCAGTTTCGCGCGGCGTTCCTGCACCATGACGACATCGTCCTTGGCAAAACCTTCGGAAGTTTCCGGTTCAACCAGCTTTTCTGCAGTCGTGTCACCAAATTTTGTGACGCGCACCTTGACGGTGGCATTGTCCGTTTCACCGGCAGCATTGGTCGCGGTATATTCAAACTGCGTGTCGCCCACAAACGGAACCGGCAGCACTTTGAACGGCAACAGGCTTGACCCGGTGGCAACCATCCAAATCAGAAAGACGGTAATGACCCCTGAAACCGACGCGACCCGGTTTGCAGTCACCGAGCTTTCGTCACCAAAGGTGACCGTCTTGAGGCTGGCATAGCCCCGCATCTGGTCTTTCTTGCTGTTGAGATAATTCCAGATGAAATAGACCAGGCCACTGACGCCCAGGAAGATCGCAAAGATCACGGCGATGCCGAGGATCATCCAGAAAGTTGTAATGAGAACGTCGATGAGTTCTTGTGCCATTGTTTCGCCCCCTTACGCCGATTCCGTCCGGCCCATGATTTCCTCTTCCATGTCCCAGATCATGTTGAGGATTTCATCGCGCTTCGGACCAAAGTCTTTGTGCTGTTTCACTTCGCGCAGGTCAGCGCCAACGCCGAGCTCCGCAAATGGCAAATAATATTCCTTGTGGATGCGTCCTGGACGCGGCGCCATAACGATCAAACGCTCACCCAGTAGCAGAGCTTCCTCAACCGAGTGGGTGATCAAAATGATGGTCTTGCCGGTTTCCTTCCAGATGTCGAGCACCAGGCTTTGCATCTTCTCGCGGGTCAACGCGTCAAGCGCGCCCAGCGGCTCATCCATCAAGATGACGTCAGGATCGTTGGCCAGACAGCGGGCAAGCGCCACACGCTGCTGCATGCCGCCAGACAATTCGTAAATCATCTTTTGGCCAAAGTCCTGCAGACCCACAATACCGAGCAGCTCCGTTACACGGGCATTAATTTCGGTCTGTGGCGTGCCCTTCATCTTGGGGCCAAACCCAATATTCTTGGAGACGTTCATCCACTCAAACAGNGCGCCTTGCTGGAACACCATACCGCGTTCAGAACTGGGGCCGGTTACCGGATCGCCACCCAAAGTNGTTTGACCGGCCGTTGGGGCCAGAAAACCAGCCAGAATGTTCAGCAAGGTNGTCTTGCCGCATCCCGATGGTCCCAGAACAGATATCAATTCCCCTTGCTTGATATCCAATTGAATATTTTTGAGCGCTTCTACATTGCCGCCGTCGGGCAGTTCAAATGTCATCGAAACGTCGTCGACTAACAGACCTGACATATTTTTGATTCCCCTATCAGTAGATGTAAGGGCGGAAAAAAAAGGCGCAGCGAAAACCGGTTTCGCTGCGCCCAATCAAACCGCTATTCGGAGCTTACATTTTTGATGCAGCGTCCAAGTAGCTGGAGTTAACCACAGCGCTGTAGTCAGACAAAGCCTTAATTTTGCCGTCTGATTCCAGGCTAGCTGCGCTGTCAGTCAGGTAAGCAGCAACGCCGCCACCCATCCATTCGTCGGACAGCTGCTCAGCAACAGTTGGGAACACGAATGTGCTGATAACTGCTTTGGTGCCTTCCAGGTCCATACCAGCGGACTTCTGAATGTCGCCCATCATGGAGTCTGGATCAGCTGCATATTTAGCGTTCATGTCAGCTGTGACTTTCAGGAACTTGGCGAGAAGCTCTGGGTTCTCTTCACCGAAAGAAGTTGGGATCGAGGTTACGTCGAACACTTTACCAACGACGCTTTCTTTTTCCTTACCTTCGATGATTGGGTTGCCGTGCTCTTTCATTTTGCGCAGCGAACCACCCCAGCCACATGCCATGGCAAGGTCAGTGTTTGGCTGAGAGAATGCAGCAGCGGAATCAGAAGGAGCCATGTCAACGATGGTCAGATCGGATTCAGCAATGTTCAGATACTTGATCTGCTTCAAGAAGCCGGAGTGAGCAGCAGTACCCAGTGGCACAGCAACTTTCTTGCCTTTAAGAACTTCAGCAGCGTTATCTTTGTTGGCTTCCAGCTCAGCGCGAACGACGCAGTTGTCGTTGTCGGAGTAAGAAACAGCAACGTCAACGATCTGCAGGTCCTGACCAGCAGCAGTAGCAACGAGGAAAGGTGTCACACCCTGCGAGAAGGAAATGTGTACGTCACCTGAAGCCATGGCTGCGGACATTGCTGTACCAGCGTCGAAGGATACCCAGTTCACTTTAACGCCCAGAGCTTCTTCGTACATTTTGTTGGTCTGTGCGAACTGGTTTGGTGTTGGCCATTCCAGGAAGTAAGCAACGGTGATTTCTTTAAGGTGGCCGTCTGCAAGAGCTGCAGTTCCGGTTGCTACCAGTGCAGATGCACCCACAAGCGCAGCTGTTAGCGATTTCAAAATTTTCATAGTTTTCTCCCTGTGGCACGGGGCCACATTTTTAAATTTGAGCCAGACCGTTTGGGCCCAACCCATCTTCAATTGATGTCGTTCCAACATCGCTGTCCATCCCCGAATGAGCCGACAACCACATGGTGCGGCCGATCAAGGGCAGATAGTTCAACTAACCTACATAAAGATGTCCAAATTCAAAGTGGTCAGAGGCATTTTTTTGGAGCCAGATTGGCAGTTGAAGTGACTCCAGCCATTCCTGCCGATTTTTTGACCTGTTTGGTGGCGAATATGATGACGAATTGGGCGATTCAACTGGCCCGTTGTGTTGAGCAATAATTGATTGCGTCCTTGCGCGATTCTCGCGATGGCATTACCTGTTCACAAACGCCCGTGTCGCACGCCAATCTGAAAGACCGTTGCACGCCCATGGCTGACAATTTGAAACTCATGGCCCTGGATGCCGATGATCTTCTGGTGCTCTCCGCGCACGTGCAGGACAGTGTTCTGCTGAGCGCAGAAATTGAGTTTGACCCGAACAAGGGGCTGCTGTTCCTGCCGATCAACCGCTTCGCTTGGGAGGCCCCTTCCGCGCGCCGGCTGTTCTTCAAGAAATACCAGCGCCGCCGCAGCGTGCTGCACTTCTCCAAAATCAAGTCACTGAAATCATCCGGCGTCGATCGCAGCAGTGCCAGCGAGGTGCAATCCGTCCTGTCGATTACCTTTCAGGCATCGCCGCAAGAGGACGATCCAGGCGGGCAAATCCAGTTGGACTTTGCCGGCGGTGGCGGGCTTCTTCTGGATGTCGAGTGTATCGAAGCTCAATTGACTGACCTTGGTGCTGCCTGGAAAGCCAGCAGCAAGCCGCAACACGGCGTGTGACCAACAATGAGCGGTTCCAANATCACCTGCAGACTGATCGATGTTGTCCTGGATGAGGCGACGATCGGGCGTGCCAATGCGGATGTTGAGCACGAGCGCGCCGTCGCGATTTTCGACCTGATTGAAGAAAACGCGTTTCGGCCAATCGGCCATGATCCAACAGATACCAACGGCGAATATCGATTGAACCTGGGCCTGTTGGAACAGCGCCTGGTTTTCAACATCACGGACCGCGACGCGACCCCGGTCGCGACCCATATTCTTTCGCTGACGCCGTTTCGCAAAATCGTGCGCGAATATTATCAGATATGTGAAAGCTACTACGAAGCCATTCGCTCTGCGTCGCCAAGCCAGATTGAAGCCATCGACATGGCGCGGCGCGGCCTGCACAACGAGGGCTCCGAGACTTTGCAGGACCGCCTTAACGGCAAGATTGAAATCGACTTCGACACGGCACGGCGTCTGTTCACGCTGATCTGCGTGTTGCATTGGCGCGGCTGATTAGATGGTTTCTGATCCAAAACCCGCAACCCAATCCCGCCCCAGTTCGGTGCTGTTCATCTGCAACCACAATGTCATCCGCTCTCCGATGGCTGAAGCCATCACGCGGGCCCATTTCGGCAACAGCATCTTTTCGGCCAGCGCCGGCATTCGGGCAGGCACGCCGGACCCATTTGTTGAAGCCGCTATGGATGAGCTCAATATCGACGTTCACAACCGCCAACCCAAGACGCTGGAAGAACTGGACGAGGGCTATTTTGACCTGATTGTCACCCTGTCACCCACGGCCCATCACGTTGCACTTGAAATGGCCCATGTTGACGCAACTGAAGTTGAGTATTGGCCGTCTGCTGACCCGACAGTGGTTCAGGGTTCGCGCGAACAGATGCTGGACGCCTACCGGGACGTGCGAGACCGGTTGCTGGATCGGATCATGGAGCGATTTGGGGACGATGATTCCCGCGCCTGGAAGGGCCCAGGCTGACCCGAAAGATGTCGGCAGGCCTTGTCAAAGACAGCAAATTCACCAAATACGACAAACCCGCCCCGCTGCGGTTCACAAATGCCGCGTTTGCGGCTAGGTTCGCGCCAAATCAACGCCCCCAGAGTGGGACTCCGCGAAGATTCAACCTTTGAAGGAATAGAATTACGAATGGCTAAAGAAGAAGTTCTGGAATTTCCAGGCACTGTTAGCGAATTGCTCCCCAACGCGACGTTTCGGGTCAAACTGGAAAACGACCACGAAATCATCGCTCACACCGCCGGTCGGATGCGCAAGAACCGAATTCGTGTGCTTGCCGGCGACAAGGTCCTTGTAGAAATGACGCCCTACGACCTGACCAAGGGGCGCATCACCTATCGTTTCAAATAGGCTGCGGCCGATTCCTTGGACAAGGTGCCCTCAGCTGGCCGCCTCGCCAGGAACACTTAAATTGAAGGTGTGATCGATGGCGTCTCGCCCCAAGCTGATTTTGGCCTCCGGTTCTCCCAGACGATTGGCATTGTTGGAGCAGATCGGCGTGGAACCTGACCTGCTGTCGCCGGTCGACGCAGACGAGACCCCGCAAAAATCCGAAGCACCGCGTTCTCTTGCCAAGCGTTTGTCCAAGACCAAGGCGCAAATGGCGTTGCAGACGTTGCAACGCAGCGGCGATGCAGAACACAGCTTCATTTTGGCAGCCGATACGGTGGTCAGTGTTGGGCGCCGCATCTTGCCAAAAGCAGAATTGCTGGACGAAGCGTCCAGTTGCCTGCGCCTTTTGTCCGGGCGCGCCCACAGGGTTTACACCGGCATCACCTTGATCACACCGATGGGCGCCACCCGTCACCGACTGGTTGAAACGCGGGTTCGCTTCAAGAAACTGTCGAATGACGAATTCGAGAGTTATTTGGCTTCCGGCGAATGGCGCGACAAAGCCGGCGGCTACGCCATTCAGGGCATCGCGGCGGCATTCGTGGTCAAGCTGATTGGCTCCTACACCAATGTCGTTGGACTGCCGCTGTACGAGACTTCGGCGCTGTTGCAGGGCGAAGGCTATCCGGTTCATTACAACTGGATCACCCGCAACTAGCGATGAGCGCGTCACCAACCTCCCGCGTCACGCCGTTGCGCCCTCAGGTACCCTGTCCGCAATGCAACCAGCCCAGCCAGCGCGCAACCTATCCGTTTTGCAGCAAACGCTGCGCGGATCTCGACTTGGGTGCCTGGCTGAACGGTTCGTACCGCATTTCCGATGGTGGAAATGGGGGAAACAATAACCATGATGGAGACGCCTAAAAGTTTCCTACCGGATTGGCTCAAATTCATATGGACAGGCTGGTTGAGAGTGACTATACCAGCCGAGCTTCCGCCGCAATTTTTTGAATTGCGGAGAGGCAAATACCCCCGGACAGGCCCAATGGTCTGATCCAGATGCCCGGGTAGCTCAGGGGTAGAGCAGCGGATTGAAAATCCGCGTGTCGGTGGTTCGATTCCGCCCCCGGGCACCATCTTTTCCGTATAATTACAATACCTTAATGAAGATGGGCCTCAAAAGCTTGCCATTTAAATTGTTGCAATCTGTTGCAGATAAATCCCCTTTAATTTCAATGGCTCTCCATAAACTCCGGCAATTCCATGCGACACGGATGCAACAAAGCGCCCACACACTGTCGCGGTGCCGCTAGATTGCGATGTCGATGGCAGGGATGTCATTATGGTTAGTTTATGTCGGGTGGGTCCTTCTAAATTTGT